>LUZZ01000314.1 GCA_001603845.1 Syntrophobacterales bacterium Delta_01
TCTTTAAGCAATCCGAAGGCGTCCGCTTTCCCGGATTCGGCAGGCTCGCCCGCGTTCGCCCGAAAAACCGGACCCATAAAAACAAAAGAAAAAAAACAAAATATCAGGCAACCAAGAGCAACACGGTATGAATGTCGGGCCATTTCAGTAAACCTCGAAATCGGTCTGGCAAATCGAATTGCCGCCTTCTGGAAAAACCATGTTTACGCAACCCCGCGCCGGGTCGTTCATTCAATACACGCCCCCACGGGCGGCCTCTTGTCATTTTCCGGCAACCGGTTCGACCCGAACCTCGCATTTCAATTTTTGCCCCGCCAGGGGAAGCCCGTAATCTATGGTGAATTTTTGGTCGTCCACCCGGACGATCTTTCCAACCAATCCAGCCGACCTGACGAGACTGCCGACTTTTGCGTCGATTGCCAGTTCGTAATGATCGCCCGCATCCCTGATGGTGCCTTTGCCGAACGGCGTCGTGACCTCGGTCCCTTTCGACGGCTTGAACTCTATGGTCACTTCCTTGTCCGATACCGAAGTAACGGTGCCGGTAAAATTACTGTCGCTCGGATACACGTCTCCCACTTTCGGCTCGTTGTGCAGACGCGCGAGGTACTCGTCCCCGCTCATCCGTATTCCCTTGGGACGTTTGCGCACACGCACCAGGGAGACGAAGCGTTCTTCATCCGGGCAGTCCGGCTTGAGAGTATCCTCCAGCTCCATTTCCGTTTTCCCGGAAGGCGGCTTGCCGTTAAAGTATTGACCGATTTGATAAATTATCTCATTTTCGAAGCCTGCGTGTCCTGCGACCAGTTTCTCTCTCGGCCGGCCGACCTCTCCAACGACCGGAGCATCGCTCGTTCTCGGGATAAAGATATCCGCCTTCTTGACGTGATCATTTCCGGCGATCGAAGGGTCGGTGCCGGCCGCGACCAGCCCTTCGGCATCGCGGCAGGTGAATTCGATCTTGATCTTGTCTCCGGTCTTCAATACCGACGGTTTTTCGGCGTATCCCGGACTACCCTGTAACGACAGAACGGCCGACATCAATATGGCGGCCGCAAAACCCGCAACTCCTCGGTTCATAAATGAAAACTCCAAAAGCACGACAGGACGCACCTGCCATGAAAAGACAATCGGGGTATCCGACAACAAGATCGGGGCTCCTTTCGGAGCCCCTTCTTCGCGTGCAGATCAGACCGAGGTCAAACGCACCCCCCATACCTCCGGGTTGCGTCCATCCGCCGACCAACCGCTATTATTTAGGCTGCACGTAAGTCTTGTCCGTCGTCTTCTTGTATTTCATCTCACTCTGAGACGCCCAGTACGCCTGCTTGTCGAGCGGGATGTTGGTCGCGTCGGAAGCGAAGTTGGTCAGCGCCACGACCCACGGGCTGGTGGCGTCGGCGGCACGGGTGAACAGCCACTGCGCGGACCAGAAGTTGTAGAGACCGTTTACGACGTTGTACTTGCTCGCTTCTTCGCCGTTGTATTTCAGTCTCACCACGTTGCCGTAGGAGGTCAGGCTCTGGTCGGCATCGGCATAACCGATGGCGCCGGTGCCGGTCCACGTACCGGAACCGTTGATGCACTTCATCTCGTCCGCGGAACCGTCATTGAAATACGCATTGGGAGGTCCGCCATTGTTCTTGTCGAGGGTAATGAGGGTACCACCCCAGTTGTTGCCCCTCATGACGGCGAAGTCCAGGGTGGCATGCGTACCCGACCCTGCATGGCGCAGGCACTGGACGATAGGCAGGTCCACGAACTCGGTACCGAAATCACGCCAATTGTCCACCTGGCCGGAAAATATCATGACGGCCTGGACCCTGGGGATATTCGTGATGGGAGCCCCATTCCTCGTAACGGTGTCGTTCGCAAAAAATGCAAAGGGCACCACGACGGGCCGGAAGTTCGAGAGGGTGGAGGTATCGATGCCCACGAAAATTCTGTTCTGGAGGGTCCCGCCGAGAGGTCCGGAAAGCGCGCCCTTGGACCTTTGCATGAAGGACTCGCCCGCGACATCCGAGGCGCCGATCAGGACCGACATGCACTTGGTTCCGCTGCACGCGCCCGGATCGCCGGTGGACGTGAAAGTACAAGTAGCTTCGTCAGCCAACAGGCGCTGAGCCGGCTGGTTCGCGCACTGATGGTCCGCAACTGCTTCAAGAGGGTTCCACTGGCCCTTGACGGCATAAATGCCGTCATAGGAGGCCTTGGAGGTGTAGCGAATGTAGACGGTATCGCCCGAGCAGGTACCCCTGGTGATACCGTTTTTGCCGTCCGCTGTCTGGGCGCGTCCGACGTTGGTGCAGCCCTGGTCCAGCAGGAAGTCCATTGCGGCGGAGTTCCAAAACAGGTACTGCGCGGAAGCGCCGTAGATGTTGATGTCAACGACGGCGGCCGAGGCCGAGCCAACCATGCCCAGCATCCCCAGGCCGGCTATACCGGCAAAAAGGGCTTTCTTCACGCTCTTGGCGTTCATAACAATTTCTCCTTCATGATCTTGTTTTGGATAAAGCATTGACACAGGTACGGATGACTTCCAACGGCTAGGCAGACCTTCTCCGAATGCCTATGAACCCGAGCAGGCCGGAGCCCAGCAGCCAGACAGCGCCGGGAATGGGCACCGCCGACGCGGATGCGGGCGTGATTTCGATTCTTCCGTCCGCGTAGGTGCGAATGTTGGCAATCATGAGGCCGCTGGATGTATCGTTGGGGTTGTTGTAGTAGTAAAGGGTCTGGTCGACATAACCGCCGCTGGCGGCAAGAGCGGCAAGGTTTGCTTCGCCGCCGCCATCGGTAAACCCGGCGAAACTTCCCCAATTCAGACCGGACAGGCCCATGGTATCGTAGTAGCTGAAACCGCCGCCCATGGTTCCCTTGTCCTGGCTCACCGAAGTAAAGCCGGACCCGGTATGGATTACGGTGGAGGGAATCATCGTACCGTCAAAATTTAACTGCAAGCTTCCGGCGGCGTTTATGACCATGGACCACCGGCCGGGATTGCTCGTCTGGCTCCCATTATACGGCCCGCTCGTCCACAAATCCGCATTGGCGGTATCGATGACATAGTAGGCAACGTAGAGATCGCTCCACGACTTTCCGCTGCCAAAGTCACTCAGCGCGAGGGACCCGGAGCCCAGGCTCGTTGAAGAAACCGAACCCGCACTTGTTGCGTTGAAGGCGCCGAAGTCGGTGGCGACTTCTACGCCGGCCGCGGTGTGGTCGAAAACGACACGAATCAGCGTGCCGTCCTCGAACGACGCCGCAGCCTGGCTGATGGCACCAAAGACCACGAACGCCACTAAGAGAGAAATACTCAAAAACTTTTTCATTTGAAATCTCCTGAGTGTGAAAATCGTTTCCAATTTTCCCCTCAGGCAACCCGGCCGTCCCGCACCGCGCGGGACCCGTCGGCTTTCCGTCACCCGGTTACCCGGGTTTTGGCTTTTTCTGAAGTCGCGGCATCCGCCGCTGGATAAAGATTGACTCAACTTGCAAAAGCCCTTTTGAAACCTCTTACCAACCCCTTCCCCTGCACCTCCTTTCGCATACGGGACATGCCGGCGGCACCGGCTGCCTCCTCGTGCCCTGCATCCAAGGGCTTTCTGTTTCCAATCCACGAGGACAGCAAAGTACCCAACCAATCACATCATAAAAAAAGCCCGGATCGACCATGCCATGCATCGGTTCGATCCGGGCTTCCTGTTTCCTGCATCCGCAGGTCAGCAAAGGACCCTGACTGTGTGCGACAAGCCCGGGGTAAAACACTCACCGGCTTGTGGCGGGGCGGCCCGCGCCGGGATTCCTCCTCGGGCGGGCAATTCGTTCTTTTCTCCTTGCTCTTCTCTCTATTTCCGGAGCGAAAGACCTTGTGTTTTCCCCAAGTGTCGCTCACGTTTTGGGAGAACCTACCAGGCCCATGTTACGGTATAATGTCAGCCCGGTTGAGTTTTTATGAAATAAGCGGGACCCCATTGGGTGCGGACTGCCAAGGTACGGAGATCATTCGGATTTATCGGTTTTTACTTCCTTTTCGTCTATCTTTGCGCCGTATTCCTGCACGAATTTTTCGAGTTCAACCCTCTTGATTTGCGTGAAGGGCTCGTTTTCCATCACTCTGCTGAAAACGCCCCGGTTTTCATACTTGTCCAGAATATCCCTGGCGAGGGCACAAAGCGCCTTGTTATTGCCGACACACCGGTCGAGAGCTTCCTTGGTGCCCTTGAGAGCGGACTCCACCAGGCCCTTCTGGCCTTTGATCTGTTCGACCGCCGCCTCGCAGCGTTTTACGACCTGGTCCACCCTGGCCTGCGCCGCTTCGGTGCATTTTTTCTCGATGGCGGCCAGCGCGGCCTTCCCGGACGACTGCGCCTCCGTGAGTTCCTTTATCCGGGCTTCGGCCAGCCGCAACTTGCCGTCGAAGTCCTTAGCCTCCGCCTCGAAAGAGGTTCTCTCTTCGCGAAGCTTCACGCTCTCCGCATGCAGGGTCCGGTTCTGCCCTTCCAGGCTGACGATGCGGTTCCTTTCCTCTATGACGCTTTGCTGCACCAGCGCCATTTTCCTCTTAAGCTCTTTGATCGCCTGCTCATGTTCCCCGCGCTCGTTTTTCAACCTGTACTGGCCATACCCGATCCCGGCAGACAGCCCAACGGCGACACACACCAGGACCAGTACGACTCTCCCGACGATACGAAACACTTTTCCTTCTTTCGGACGACGCAAAACTCTTTTCCTGTTCCGATACTTCAGCACGAAGCTGAAGGGATACCGGTCAATTGATGGAACGCAGCGCTAGAACCTGGCGTTCATATCCATTTGCAGCACATCGATGGCCAGGGGAGGCCCGGAGATTTCATCCGCCGTGAGCCACCTGGCGGTGAGCCACACGTTTTTCATGAGCCCCAGTTCAGCCCCCAGGATCCAGCCCTGAGCGTTCGTCCCGCCCAGGTGGAAATCGGAATCGGTGAAAGCGTCCACCACCGCGTCGGCTTCCAGGTGTTTGTAGTAGAAAAACGCCCGCCAGTCGTAGCGCTTCTCTATCTTGGGAAGACCCACGGAAAGGCCTACCTGGTAGCCCGTCGTCTCGTCTTTGACATCCGAATTGCCGGTGCGCGCAATGACGTCCGCCTTGTTGAACCCGATATTTTTCACGTAGTCGCCGATCAGGGTCACGTGAATGGGGGGCTTTACCTCGATATCCAAAGACCCCGTAATGTTGATCTCCTTAAAATCCGAGGCCAGCGCCGTCATGATCCCGGAACTGGGGTCGATGTCCATGAGGGTGTTGCCCTTCTGCTGGAAGTCGGGCACGGTGAAATCGTATACATCGGGAAGTTCAAGCGTGTTGCGCTTGCCCACGATATGTTGATAGCCGTAGTAAGCGCCCGCCAGTTTGGCGGTAATGCCTTTTACCGGTTGCGCCTCGACGCCCGCCTGGACCCCTAAGAGCCACTTGTCGTCCTGGGAGAGTTCGACTTCCTTGAGCGAAAAAATTCCGGCATTCATGAATCCCTTGACGGACTTCGTTATGGGCACCTCCCCGTTGACCGCCAGGCCGGTGAATGAAAGGTCGTCGTCCCACACGAGGTCGGTATAGAAATAGGGGTTGGGAATCCTGCCCGCGGACACGCTTACCTGCTTCACGGGTTTATAGTTGAGGTAGGCCCGGTCCAGCACCACGGCGCCTTTCTCGCTCATATCCAGCGCTTCGTTGGTGGTGACCGGTTTCGTTTCATTGCCGGTGGTGATCCGCACGGCGACCTTGACCTGGTCGTTTACCTGCGTTTCGGCCCCCAACCGCAGCCGCACGAGGCCGCGCTGCCGGTTTTCCGTGGTATTGAGCACCTCGGTCCCGGTGGGCGGCTTGAGAAGAACGGCGTTGTCCTTGGCGAAGTAGTTCCCTTCGTAGCGGACCCGGATATCGCCTCCGAACCGGATTCTTTTCACCCAGTCGGGGGTGCTTTCCGGCCATATGGAAAGCGCGCCCTCGCTGAGGTTCTCCTTGATTTCGTCCTTTACCGTCTGCTTGACGTTTTTTTCGAACTCCCGCGCCATTCCGTTTTTGATCTCCTGGGCGGCTTCGATCCTGATCTGCTGCCCCAGGTCCTTGCGGACCGACTGGGCCATCTCCTGCTTGATTTCCCGGGTCACTTCATCGCGGATTTCCCGTGTCATCCGATCCTTGATTTCCCGCGCCATGTCTTTCCTGATTTCCTCGGCCATTTCCTTTTTCATTGTATCGAGCATCTCTTTAGTGACCGTGCGCGTCGATACACTCTCCCGGGAAACGGCGGGAGGAGCGACGGGTGCGGAC
>LUZZ01000027.1 GCA_001603845.1 Syntrophobacterales bacterium Delta_01
GCGATGGGAGGGGTTAGGGGAGGGTGTCGTACTTTCAGGCATTTACTCCCCCTCCCCTCCCACCAGGAGCAATGCTGTTGACTTTAAGCTCCTCCCCCTTTGATGGGGGAGGCAGGGTGGGGGTGAAACACTGAGCGATATCAATCCCCTCCCCCCGCCCCTCCCGCCAAGGGAGGGGAGTCCATGGAGCGTCGTCCCTAAAGTCAACAGCATTGCCCACCAGGAGAGGGGAGGGTCTGCGCTATTTTGCGGTACCCGCCCGGAAGCGTTGCGGGAATGACGAGGAAGTTCGGCATTAATTTGTGACGTCCCGCGTTTGGGGCAACAGGCCCAACGCGCCCATCCGGTACCGGGGATCGGCTGCCCGGCGCCGTCCATCAGCCGCACTGTCTTCCGTTTTGGCGCTCTTCCTTTTGCAGGTAAATCTCGATTTTGTCCGAAGACAGGGCCGGGCTGAAAAAGTACCCCTGGACCTCGTCGCAGCCTAGGTCGTCCAGGAAAGCGAGCTGTTCCCTGGTTTCCACTCCCTCGGCCACCACCTTGAGATTGAGGCTGTGGGCCATGGCGATGATGGCGGTGGCGATGGCCGCATTGTCCTGGTCGGCAGGAATGTCTTTGATGAAGGAGTAGTCGATTTTGAGCACGTCCAGGGGAAACCGCTTCAGGTAGGCGAGCGAGGAATATCCCGTGCCGAAATCGTCGATGGCCACCCGCACCCCCATTGCTTTGAGTTCGTGCAGGATGCGGGACGATTCCTCCCAGTTTTTCATGATGGAGCTTTCGGTCAGTTCCAGTTCAAGATAAGCGGGATTGAGCTTCGACATATCCAGCGCTTTCCTCACCGACGCCAGCAGGCTCTGCCGCCTGAACTGGAGGCTGGAAATATTGACCGCCACCCGCCTGGGCTCCAGCCCCATTTCCTGGAGCGCCCGGTTGCGGATGCAGGCCGCGGCCAGCACCCATTCGCCGATGGGCACGATCATCCCGGTTTCTTCCGCCAGCGGGATGAAGTCGATGGGGGGCACCAAGCCCAGTTCGGGATGCCGCCAGCGGAGCAGCACCTCCATCCCCGTGGTTCTCCCGGAGGCGATTTGCACCTGGGGTTGGAAGTAGAGCATGAACTCCTGCCGGTCCATGGCCTTCCTCAGGCTGTTTTCGAGGGCCAGCCTTTTGAGCGAGGCGGCGTTCATGGATTCCGAATAGAACTGGAAGTTGTTCCTGCCCTGCTCCTTGGCGCCGTACATGGCCGAATCGGCGTTTTTGAGCAGGGTGTCGGCGTCTTCGCCGTCCAGGGGAAAAACGGTGATCCCGATGCTGCCCGTTACAAATATTTCGTGCCCCGCAATGGCAAACGGCCTGGCGAGGCTGTCCAGCAGGCGCTGGGCGACTTTCGAGGTATCCTGCACCTGGCGGATTTCGGGCAGCAGGATGGTGAACTCGTCGCCTCCCAGGCGCGAAATGCTGCTGGAATTCACGCCGCCGACCTGCCTGGCCGCCTTGTCGCTTTTTCGTACGCTTTCCAGGATACGTTCCGCCACCCCCTGGAGCAGCAGGTCCCCCACCTTGTATCCCAAGGTGTCGTTGATGCGCTTGAACCTGTCCAGGTCCAGGAAAAGAGTGCCCACGTAGCGACCCCTGCGCCGCGCGCTTTCCACCGCGTTTTCCAGGTGTTCCTTGAAGGAATGCCGGTTGAGCAGGCCGGTGAGGGGATCGTGGTAAGCCAGCAGTTCGACCTTCTCTTCGGTGCGCTTACGCTCGGTTATGTCCCGCACAATGGCCAGGGCTTCATCGGCCCCGTTGTTTACGATCCGCCATTCGTAGTAGTACAGGTCTTCGTCCAGGTGCAGCTTGTGTTCGAAAAACTGCATCTCGCGGGTATAGAGCGCCAGGTTGAGGTTTTCCAGGATCTGCGCCGAAACCTCATGGGAGAACACTTCGGCGATTCTCTTGGAAAGGAGTTTTCCGGGCGAGAAAACGTGATCGAAGCCCCCCTGGGACCGAATATCCAGGATGCTTCCGTCCCTGCCGATCTGGAGAAGCATGTCGGGCAGGGCGTTGATGAGCGCCCGGTTTTTCGCCTCGCTTTTCCTGAGGTCGTTGCTCATCGTGTTGGCCCGCAGGATGTAGCGAAGGCGGTGCTTTAAAATCGTCCAGTTGATGGGCTTGGTGATAAAATCGGTTGCCCCGGCCTGGTAGGCGCGGTTTATGGAATCTATGTCGTCCAGGCCCGTCATCATCAGCACCGGTATGTGCTCGCCGCCCGGAGACTTTCTTATTTCGGTGCACACCGCAAACCCGTCGACGTTGGGCATCACCACGTCCAGCAGGACGATGGCCGGCCTGAAACGTTCGAAAGCCGCCATGCCCTCCCGTCCGTCCGGCGCTTCGCCGACGCGGAAACCGGCGTCTTCAAGGAGTTTACAGGCGAGCAACCGCGCCCCCCGGTCATCATCGATGACCAGGGCAAACGGTTGCTCGCCCCGACCCGCAGCCGCCACTACATGCCCCCCTTTTCAAGCTCTTTTATGAGGCTGTCTCGAACCAGTACGTACTCCAAGTTTATCCCGGAAACGATTTTTTCCAAGCTTTCGCCCAAGTTGCCGGCCATTTCCTCCGCCTGCCGGCACAGTTCGGCCAGCACGTTCGCCCCGATGTTTGCGCTGGTGGACTTGAGGGCATGAGCCGCGTCCCTGAGACTCATGAAGTCGCCGGCCTCGGCGGCCTTTTCGATTTCTTCGACCAGCGAAGGCGAATCATCCAGGTAAATTCGTATCAGCACCGGGAGCATTTTTGCGGCTTCGGAGCCGAAAATCGAGCGCATGTTGTCCAGGGTCGCCTGGTCGATGCACGGCCGGCCGGACTCCGCCCTTTGCCCTCCCGGTACGGTTGCAGCCCGGCCTGCAGCGTCGGGGACCTTCTCGCCCCACTCGCCTTCGGAGCCCAGCCAGCGCTTGAGCACTTCCGAGAGTTCCTTCAGGCTGAACGGTTTTCCCAGATGGTCGTCCATTCCGGCCGCCAGGCACCGATTACGCTCGCCTTCGGTGCTCTCTCCGGTCAGGGCGACCACGGGCACCCTCCGGCCCTTTCCGGACTCCATTTCCCTGATCCTGGCCACCGCCTCCAGGCCGTCCATCACGGGCATCCGGCAATCCATAAACACCAGATCGTACCAGTTGGCCTCGAGCATCCGGATCGCCTCCAACCCGTTCGACGCCACATCCACGCTACAGCCGAGGGTCGCAAGCATCGCGCGCCCAACGTCCCGGTTAACGGGACTGTCTTCCGCGAGGAGAACGCTGAATTGCCCCATGAATACCTCCTTTGCCGGAACAGGCGCAACAGGCTCCACACGCCCTTGCACGAGGGCTCGAAACCGCCCCCGGAGAGCTCCCCGCGGCGGACCGCCTCCCTTACCGGCTTTCAAACCGATACCCTTCGCAGATCTTATCAGAGAGGAAGTAATGCCTGCGAGCAACTGGGATATTTCCGTACAGCAGGTTTTCCACGGTTTCCCGGTCGCAGCCGCCCTCCGATTCAATCGGTTCGGTGTTATCGTGATGGGGTTATCTTCCACCGTCCCCGGCAGGAGATACTCCTTCTCATCTATCGACACTTGCAGCGAGAACCATAAACTTTTTTCAATACTTGGCTGCACCCGCGGTTACGGCCGGGAGACCGGTTGGACGTTCCCGGTAATTGGGCTATAATTGAGCATTGACAGGCATTGAAAATCGCAGCGGGGCCGTCGGGTTTAAGCATTTGAAACATCAGATAAAACAGAGAAAGAACGATCCGGGAGGCCGGTGGGTTTCGATGGAGAGACCTTCGGAAACGATTTCGGTGGTCAGCTACAACATCCACAGGTTCGTAGGGACCGACCGCAGGTTCGACCCGGAAAGGATCGCCAGGGTCATCCACGAGTGCCGGGCCGAAATCGTCGGCCTGCAGGAAATCGACACCCATTTCTACAGAAACGGGAACCAGATCGAGCACCTTGCCCGGACCACCCGGCTGGAAGTGGTGCACGGCCCCACCCGCTGGAACCGGAACGGCCATTACGGAAACGCGCTCCTGACGTCGTTTCCGGTGAGCGACGTGCGCCGGATCGACCTCACCGTCCCGGGCAGGGAACCGCGCGGGGCGCTGGACGTGGATCTGCTGGCAGGGGGCTGCAGGGTCCGCGTCATCGTGGCCCACCTCGGGCTCAATATCCTCGAAAGGCGCCTCCAGGTTAAGCGCCTGCTCGACATCTTCTCCGCGGAACGCGACCGGATGGAAATCATGCTTGGGGACTTCAACGAATGGATCCCGGTGGGAAGACCTCTTTGCTGGGTGAACCGGTTTTTCGGCAAGCCGCCTGCATTGCGCACTTTTCCGTCGTTCATGCCGGTCCTGCCCCTGGACAGGATCTGGATTCGCCCGCTGGACGCGCTGGTCGAGCTGTCGGTGTACAGGACGCCTCTCAGCCGGGTGGCATCGGACCACCTGCCGGTGAAAGCCGTCGTGGTTCCGGGCGGAAAGCCGGAGATCGGCTGCGCCTGTTAGCGACGGTTGGGACTTGCCTGTAGATAAACGATGGTCTAGGGCAGGCGCCGCTTTACGGTACCCTCAACTCAATTGGCGCGCGGAGCCGGTTACTCGATGGTCTGGACCGGGTTGAATTCGGACGCGGCGCGGGTGATATCGTCAACGATCTTCGCGGTCTCCGGCTTCCACAGTGCGGGGAGAAGCCGGTCGAGGGACGCCGCGGCCCGTTCCGCCGAACTTCCCGACATGAAACAGTAGTAAGCGGCCCGTATCGCCCTGCCCGCCACCTGCTCGGGGTAGCCGCTGCGGGCGGCGACTTCGGCCTCGCGGGACGCCTGCCTGAAAAGCCTGGAGTAAAACCGCCCGAACTCCCCGATCCGGTCCACACGCCACTTGTCGCCGTCGTACACCAGAAGGCGGGTCATTGACGGCGAATCCACAAAAGAAAACTGAAGGCTGGAGTCGTTGATTCCGTAGTAGGCAAACTGCCAGTCGGTGACCTTGAGTTCCATGGCCCCGTCCTCGGCCGCATCCACGAATCTCGCGCAGGAACTGGAGTGGGCGAGATCCACCGAACAGACGGTCTTGTGCGCATTGAAGCCGGTTGCCAGGATGAGGGTCATGCAGCAGTGTGCGCCGCCGGAATAGCAATACGCAACGAGTGAGCGGGCCCCGGGCACGGGCACCTGGTTGAAAATCTGCGGGTCGTGGACCCGGAAGGCACACTGCTGGAAAAAGATCTGCCGCCTTCCTCTCAGGACCCGAACGACGTATTCCCTGTCGGGGGTTTGGGTTTGCGAGACCACGATGTCATCCAGCCGGTATTTCTTCTTTCCGGTGTGCCCGCCGTCTGCCGTGCGGGCAAGGAGTGGGGATGAGCAGAAAACGAGGGTGAGGAACAGAATCGGTATCAACGCTTTTGACACGTCAGCCTCAAAGGTCCTGTCCGGCGGGAAAGAGGCGGGTTGCAGGTCGCGGCTTCACGCAACGGCACAAAAGCTCCTTCCGGGAGCACGATTCAAAACCGACGGGATGAGGTCCGCACGCGGCGTAATAACCTCATCCCTCTTTTTGCGCAAATTAAAATAAACACGCGAGAGCGAAACGGAAAGCCGCCCGCATGGGGCGGCATCGCCGAATTTTACCGGGGCCGCACCCGTCCTTGACGACGAGCACCATCCCGGCTGCGGCGTATCGCGCTTCGCTTGAGCGCGGCCCGTATCAGCCGTGCCTGAGCTTCAGAACCTGCTCGCCGAACAGGGTGAATTTCATCCACTTGAATGCAAAATTCAAGAGCGCCCCTTCGTCGGAGCCGATTTTTTCCACTTCGTCCTCCGGAATCTCGAAAGCGCTTAGAAACCGGCCCCCGAACACCATCCGGCGGAACTTGTCGATATCGTAGCTTCCCAGGTAAAAAACCTGCTGCTGGTTGGGCGTGAGCGGACCGTTTATGAGCCGCGGATGGGTGACGATTTCCATCCACCGGTCGTTGGATTCGTAGTAGGCCCGGAGCCCCTGGTCGCTCAACCACTCGCCGATTTCCCAGGACCGCCCTTCTTCGAATCCCCGGCAGTGATTTTCGCGCAGGACGAAATAATTTTCCAGCACCGTCCCGTGCACCCGGTGCACGCGGGAAGCCCTGGCGATGGGATAGATGCGGCAGGCCGAAGGCCGGTCCTCATACAACGAACATCCCGCCGGAGTAACGAACGGACAGGCCTTTCCGCCGTCCTCGTTCATCAGCAGGTACATTTTGGGGACGTTTCGCCCCTCGTCGAACCGGCATTCGGCATGCCGGTCCAGGAACTCCGAGGAGGAAAGGCCCAGGCGGTTTTTGAGTCGCAGCACGTCATACGGGGTGAGCAGCAGGTTCAGATCGCGGCAGCATTCCGTAAAACAGGGCACGCCCGGATGGCAGGCGAACCTGAAAGAGCCGCCGGCAAGCGGTTCGAGCTGTCCCTCAATACCGTCCGGCGCCGTTTGCCTGATTTCCATTTACCGATTTCTCCGCTCGCGGCAGTGGTCTTTCGAGGATCAACGGCCCGCCGTGTCAGTACAGCTCTTCCATCTGCGCCCGAATATAGCGGAAGGCAAGCCTCAGGAGTTCTTCGCCGTCCGTTTCCACGCGGGCGAGCATGGCGTCGTCCACATCGTAGAAGCTGCAAAATCTCGGATCGTCCAGCAGCCGCGCGAAACGGTCGAGGTCGTATGCCAAAAAGAGCACCCGGCCCAGCCCCTCGTTCATCGCGGCTCCCGGCTTGAACCGCTCCGGGACAACCGCCAGGTATTCCTTTTCCATTTCCGCGTAGCGCCCGACTCCCTGCCCTTCGAGCCACCGGCCCACACTCGCGCTGCCGGGTTCCAGGAGCCCCTTGCAGCGTTCCTTACCGGCAATCAGGGTATACTCCCCTCCGGGGGCCAGGTCGAGAGGAAACATGCGGCACGCCCAGGGACGGTCCAAATAGACGCTGCACCCCCGCTCGGTGACAAACGGGCAGCGAAGGGTCTGCCGGTCCATGAGGAGCTGCACCACGGGGATATTGGTGACCTTGGCCAGGAAATTTTGAGTGTAGCGGGCCAAAAACCCGGCCGAATCCATTCCCCCCAGCGCTTTTCGCAACCGCAGGATGTCGTAGGGACTCAGGTAGATGTTTACGTCCCTGCAGCACTGAGTGAAGCAGGGCAACGAATCGTTGCAGGCGAAATGGAACGTGCCGGATTCGGTCAGCCGTTCTCCTTCCGCCGGGCGTGCCTGGTGCATATTCCCAATTCCTTCAGTCGTCGAGCAGAGAGAGATCGAAGCCCCGGAAACGGGGATTTCCGGAGATGAGCTTTTCCACCACGGCCATGGCCTGCGGGTCCGCACAGGCCACGAACCTGCACTCGCACGGCCGGTTGCACTCCGGGCACCGGTAGCTCTCATCCAGCGCGGCCCCACAGTGGCAGAAAGGTTCCATGACGAGCTGGCCGTCTTCGATGTATGCCAACAGGAAGTCGGTTTCACGCTCTTTCAGCGCATCGCGCGTTATCAACGTCAATTCCTCCCGGCGGCGCCCGTCCTGCCGGATGGCGCCGGTGTTACAGGCACTCCGCGAGTATTTCGGAGAGCTCTTTTATCTCCAGAACATCCTGCTTGTCCATGCTGGTGCAGGCATCGGTAAGCATATTCACACAAAAGGGACAGGCGGTGGTGAGCACCTGCGCGCCGGCATCCACCGCTTCCGTTATCCGAAGCTCCCCGAACCTTTCGCCCATGGGCACCTCGGCCCAGATACGGCCCCCGCCCCCGGCGCAGCACAGGCTCTGGCCGTGCGACCTGGCCAGCTCCCTGGTCTCCACGCCCGGCGCACGCCCCAGCAACTCCCTCGGAGTCTCATAGACCCCGCTGTGCCTGCCCAGGTAGCACGGGTCGTGGTACGCCACCTTCGCCTCGACTTTTCCGGGCAGGGCCAGCTTGCCCTCCGCAAACAGCCGCGACAGTATCTCCGTGTAGTGCACCACTTCCCACTCGGCGCCCAACTCGGCGTAGTCGTTCTTAAAGCTCCACAGGCAGTGCGGGGAAGTGGTGATGATCTTTTTCACCCCCCGCGCGGCGAAAAGCTCCATGTTCGCCGCGGCAAGCTTTTGGAAAAGCTCTTCGTCGCCCACCTTCCGGATGCTCTCTCCGCAGCAGCTTTCCTCCGGCCCGATGGTGCCGAAGCTCACCCCCCCTTTTTGGAGGAGCCGGGCAATGCTTCGCGCTATTTTCTGCCCCCGTGGGTCGTAGCACGAATGGCAGCACACGAAAAGAAAATATTCGGTGTCGGGGCCGAAAGCCGGAATGTCCAGCCCTTCCTGCCACTGGGACCTCTTTTCGCGCGGACCCGACCACGGGTTTCCGTTGGCATGCGTCCCGCCCAGAATGGGCCGCAACGATGCGGGAGGCATGCCGCCCCCCACGATGCTGGCCCTCATCGCCCGCACGTTGCCGATGATCTTCACGCCGCGAGGGCAGTTGTTCTGGCACATGCCGCAGGTCGAACAGGCAAACAGGATGTTTTCCTCCTCGAAGCCTTCTATTCCCAACTGTCCCATGCGCTGCATACGCCGGATGTTGAATTGTTCGCCGGTTTGGCCCGGCACAAGTCTCCAGGGGCAAATCCCGGCGCACAGGCCGCAGTGCATGCACCGGTCGAGCGTTTCCGCCCCCATTTCCATCAGGTATTCGCGCATTTCCAGGAGGATGCTTTTCGGTTCCATTCCATTGGCTCCGGTTGACGTTATCGGGACGGGCGTATCAGGCACACTCGCCCTTCAGTTTCTTGATCTCTTCGGTGAATTCGGGAATGAACTTGAACAGGTCTTCCACCACGCCGAAGTCCGCCTTCTTGAAAATGGGGGCATCGGGGTCTTTGTTTATGGCCACGATGAACTTGGACGACCCCATCCCGGCAAGATGCTGGATGGCCCCCGAAATGCCGGCGGCAATGTAGAGCGTGGGGCTCACCACCTTGCCCGTCTGTCCCACCTGGTCGGAGTGAGGGCGCCAGCCGGAATCGACGGCGGCGCGGGACGCTCCCACGGCGGCCCCCAGGGCTTCGGCGAGTTCTTCCAGGATCCCGAAATTCTCGGGACCCTTCATACCGCGGCCGCCCGATACGATGATCGAAGCCTCCGTCAGCTCCACCTTCCCCGAAGTGTCCAACTCCATGCCCACCACCCGGGACCGGATTTCGGGCAATGCCACTTCCACCGGCTCTACTTCGGCATGTTTCCACGCAATGGACGCGATACAGTCCATCACGTTGGGCCGGCAGGAGATAACGGGCAGCGCCCCTTCCTCCCACTGGCACCAGGCGAAGGCCTTGCCCGCGAAAATAGGTCGCTTGATGCGTATCGTCCCGTCTTCGCAGGACACTTCAGTGCAGTCCTGCGCCGAGGTGGTGTGAAGCCTGGGAGCGAGCCGCGAGGTAAGGTCCTTGCCGTCCACCGAAGCGGGCAGGAGAACCGCAACCGGGTCGCATTTTTCTACAATGCCCGCCACCACCGGCACATAGGTTTCCGCAAGGTAGCATTCCAGCCCGGGATCGTCGGCCACATACACCCGATCCACGCCGTAGCGGCCGAGATCGGCGGCCTTTTCGCCGATCCCCGAGCCCACGGCCACCGCGCACAGGCCGGCCCCCAAAGCGTCGGCGATCCTTCTGCCCTCGCTTGCAACCTCATAGGATACGCGGCGGAAACTACCCCCGCGAAATTCGGCGATCACACAAATGCACCGTCCCATATTTATTTTCTCCTCCCTGGCTCAGGATCAGATCACTTTGGCATCTTCGTGCAGCACCCGCACGAGTTCTTTGGCTTTGCCCGCCGGATCGGGTCCGTCGATGATCCGGCCCGCGCTACGCTGCGGGGGCAGCTCCATCGAGGTGATCCTTATCTTCACGGCCGGCGCTCCGCACTGGGAGGCGTCCAGGCCGAGATCGGAGAGCTTTTTCATGGCGATCGGCTTCTTCTTGGCTTTCATGATGCCCGGAAGCGACGCATACCTGGGGTTCCAGACCCCGTGGGACCCGCCCACGGTTACCAGCACGGGCAACCGGGCTTCGAGGGTCACTTTCCCGCCTTCGAGGGGCCGCTCGATCGTCACCGCGTTCCCATCGCTGGTTACGGAAACCGCGACGGCCAGATGGGGGATCCCGAGAATTTCGGCCACCATGGCGCCTCTCTGGCTGAGGTCGTAGTCCACCGCGCGCGACCCGCACAGCACGATATCCGGGTTGAGTTCCCTGGCCGCGGCGGCAAGCGCCACGGACAGCCCGAGGCTGTCGGCTTCCTCCAGGACCGGGTCGTCGATCAGCACGCCGCTGTCCGCCCCCACGGCCAGGGCGGTCCTTATGGCTTCCACCACCCGTTCGGGCCCCCAGCTAAGGACGACCACCGATCCGCCGTGCTTTTCCCTGAGCCGTAACGCGGCTTCCAGCGCAAATTCGTCGTAAGGGTTGATGATCCACTTAAAGTCGTCGGTCACAATGGATTTGCCGTCGCTTGCGATCCGAATTACCGATTCCGTATCCGGAGTCTGTTTGAGCAGGACAACGATGTTCAAGGCCATATCTCCTCCCCTGTATGAATTTGCAAAAAGCCTCGCCCACGTGCCGGCGTCACGCTGCACTAAAATAAGAGCCGTATTTTCCTGTGCGGTCGAGCGGCCCCCTTGGAGCGCCCCACATCAGGCATTGTCCGGTACCACAACGATTCGAGCCATGCCGGAGGTAAAAAAAAGCCGAAGGAAATCAAATGAGGAAACAGTAAAGAAAAACTTCTATTAAGGCGGTCCCTTCAATAAAAAATGACCGAAAAGACCTGTTCACCCAACCGGACGGAAGGCTTGGCATGAGATTCTAATACATTGGAGTAAATCCGGCCATCAAAAAAAGGCGGCCGGTAAACCGTCCCAACACGCGCAGTGGCCAAAAGACACGGGGCTGTCTGCCTCTTTGAGAAACTCCTTCAAACAAAATGTGCCGATTTTCCTGCTCTCGATCACCGGACTGCAGATCTCGCCTTCCGGGGCGAGAGTTCGATACTCCCGGCGACGGCCGATCTGATTTCGCGCCGGCCCCACCGCCGAAGGACGAAAATCCCGGTTGTTCCCCATAAAAAGGAGATGCGCTTTTCAGCGCATCTCCTCTTTTTAATCAGGGAACAGGGATTGGATTACTTCCCGGTTGCAGCGCCGTGGAGCTTGATTTCAACCTTTTCTTCCAGGCCTGCATAGTATTCGCGCAGAATCGCCAGAACTTCTTCCCGGCCGAAATGATCGGGAATGGGAGTCCCTTCGGACAGGCCCTTCCGCAGCGCGGTACCGCTCAGAAGCACGCGGTCCTTCTTGTCGTGGGGGCAGGTCCTGAGGGACGCCATGCCGTCGCACTTGTGGCAGTAGAAGGTCCAGTCGATCTTGAGCGGCGTGCACAGAAGCCCTTTTCCGCCTTCCGGCTTGGGGATCTTGTTGAAAATGGTCTGGGCTTCGAACATGCCGTAGAAATCGCCCACGCCGGCATGGTCACGACCGATGATCATGCGGGTGCACCCGTAGTTCTGGCGGAAGGTGGCATGAAGCAGCGCTTCGCGGGGACCGGCATAACGCATATCCAGAGGATAGCCGCCCTGGAGAACGTGCTCTTCCACGAAGTAATTCTTCACCAGAGCGTCGATGCACTTGACGCGCACATCGGCGGGGATATCACCGGGCTTCAGGTTGCCGACCAGGGAGTGAATGAAGACGCCGTCGCACACTTCGACAGCGATCTTGCACAGGTACTCATGGGAACGGTGCATGGGGTTGCGCAGCTGGAGGGCCGCGATTTCCTTCCATCCCCTTTCCTGGAAAATCTTCCTGGACTCGGCCGGTCTCATATAAATGCCGGCATACTTGGTGGGATATTCGGCTTCACTGAGCACCTTGACGGGGCCGGCCAGGTTCACGTCCTTTTGCTCCATCACCATCTTGACGCCGGGGTGATCGTCCTTGGCGATCTTCCAGAACTCTTCGGCGGTCTTGGTGCCTTCGCCCATGTATATCTTTTCGCACTCGAATTTCTTGTCGGCCGCGGTCATCTCGTATTTTTCGGTGACCTTCATGGTGGCCATGAACTCTTCACGCTCCGGATCGAACAGAGCGATCTCCTCACCGGCCGCGATGCCGGCGGCATCTTCTTTGGATGCGGACAGAGTTACCGGGATGGGCCAAAACGTGCCGTCTGCCAGGAGGAAGTTTTCGCAAACGCTTTTCCAATCGGCCTTGGTCATGAAACCGGTCAACGGGCTGAACCCGCCGATACCCATCATGATCAGGTCGCCTTTTTCACGGGCGCTGATGTTGATTTTCTTGAGACCTTGAGCTTTTTTCAGTTCAGCCGCCAGTTCCGCCCCTTCGAGCAAACAGCAGGTCAAACCTTTTCCTCCATGAGGGGGAATTAATTGTGACATTTGTTTATTTCTCCTCACTAAGAAATTGTAGGGTTTTTAGTGGTCGAAGCATGGGGCAACCCATGATATGCGCCTGAATCACGCGTCATACAAGAAGTATAAACGAAATCTCCAACCGGCCAACTGTATAAAAAAACACCTCCAGGTGCTGCATCGGAGCACCACCTGGAGGGTCTGAGACTCAAAGCATCATTTTAAACCGGCAGATTGACAACCGGGACCTTCTTCATGGTCCACTCGCCGGTCTTGGGATCGTAAACGGAGTTTACGAACACTTTCCAGTTGGCTTCGTCCAGATCGGGGAAGTCGGCGCGGAAGTAATAACCGGGCCAACGGCTCTCTTCACGGAACATCACGTGGCGCAGATGGCTCTCCGCGATCCACAGGCGGTGGGTATTCTCCCAGGCGCGCAGCAGTTCGTGCAGGTCGCCGGCAGCCAGCTTCTCGGCGTCTTCCTTCAGCATGCCGAGCAGTTCGATGCCTCTGTCGAGCAGGGACTTGTTGGTGGTGAACTGCGAGGAAACGCCGCCGCAGTATTCGTCCATGATCTTCTGGAGGCGGAACATGAACATCTTGGGCTTGATGAAGGCCGGGTTGATGTCCGGGTCGCTCGAGTACTTCACGTTCTTCTCAAACAGATCCATGGGGGCCAGGATCTTGGTCTTCAGCTCGTCAACTTTGCCCTGATCCACATTGGGCATGGTGTTGTTGTCAAGGATGAAGGCAATGGCGCCCTTGGCGGCGATGCGGCCTTCCGCATGGGAGCCCGAGGAGAACTTGTGGCTGGATGCACCGGCACCGTCACCGGCGGTGAACAGACCCTTGACCGTGGTCATGTGGTTGTACACGCCGATCGGTTCCCACTGCTTCTTGTATTCAGCCGGCATAACGTCTGCAGGACCACAGACCCAGGCGCCGGATGCGCCGGAGTGCGAACCGATGAAGTACGGTTCGGCGGCGGCGATCTCGGAGGACTTCTCTTCGGGCTGGATGTTCATACCGGCCCACAGGAGCGACTGGCTGATGGTCATGTCAAGGAAGTCTTCCCAGGCTTCGCTTTCCAGTTCTTTCATCTTCCGCTTGAAAGCCTTGGGATCGTCCTTGTACTTGGCCGCCAGGTTGGCGATGGCCTCTTCCGTCCTCATGTAGAGCGGGCCCTTGCCCACGAACACGTCTTCCATGCCCAGCCAGTTACGGAGGTTGGCGGGAATGGGCTTGGCGAGGCCGTAGGGCGCCCACTTGGGCAGCTCGTTGGCGCGGGTCACCATGTATTCTTCATCGAATGCATTGGTGGCGCGGGACTTGAACAGGAGGAACCAGGCGCCGACCGGGCCGTAACCGTCTTTGAAACGGACCGGGATGAAGCGCACTTCCTGGCAGGTCATCTCTGCACCGGCCTTGATGGTGAAATAGGCGGTCGAACCGGCGTTCCAGGGGGGATACCAGGCGCGGCCGAGGCCTTCACCGACGGACCGGGGACGGAAAACGTGAACGGCGCCGCCCATGCAAGCGATGGTGGCTTTTGCCTTGAACACGTAGAACTTGTTTTCGCGGACGCTGAAGCCCACACCACCGGCGCAGCGGTCGCCATCCATCAGGGGCTCGACGATAAATACGCGCTCGAAAAGCTGGCCGCTGTCGCCAAGGGTGGCCAGAGCGGTCTTCGCC
>LUZZ01000315.1 GCA_001603845.1 Syntrophobacterales bacterium Delta_01
ATACTTAAAAAGTATTATATCCGTTTAGGGGGCCCGATATGGAACTTAGACACTTGAGATATTTCGTCGCCGTGGCCGAGGAGCTGCATTTCGGACGGGCCGCCGAAGTGCTGGGCATCGCCCAGCCTCCGCTCAGCCAGCAGATCAAGGCCCTGGAACAGGAAATCGGGGTGGAGCTGCTGCTGCGCACCAAGAGGAGTGTAAGGCTCAGCGCGGCCGGAGAGATCTTTTTGGCCGAGTCGCGTAAAATCCTCTCGCAGGCGGACCATGCGGTCAACGCCGCCCAGCGTGCCGCGCGCGGAGAGATCGGAAAGCTGGTAATCGGTTTCGTCAGTTCCGCGGTCTACGGAAGGGTGCCTTCCATTTTCAGCACCATGCGCGCCCGGTTTCCCGACGTGTCCCTGGTGCTCCAGGACCTGAGCAGCGAAGAGCAGGTGGAGGCGATGAAGGCGCACCGGTTGGACGTGGGGTTGATTCGCCCTCCGGTGCCCGCCGCCGAACCGCTGGAGGTGCGGGTAATCTGGCGCGAACCGGTGGTGGTGGCCCTTCCGCAAAACCATCGCCTGGCCGGGCGTAAATCGATTGCCCTGAGCGAGCTTGCCGGAGAATCCTTTCTCCAGGTTCCCCGGCGGTACGGCCCCGGCTTCTACGACCTGCTCATGCGCACCTGCGCCATGGCGGGGTTTTCTCCCAAGATAGTGCAGGAGGCGCGGTCCGCTCCCACCATCGTGAACCTGGTAGCTGGAGGCATGGGGATCTCCATCATCCCGTCGTCTCTGCAGGCCCTTCAGCGAAAAGGGGTCGTGTACCGGCCCATCGAACCGCCGGCGCCCACTACCGACCTGGCCGTCATGTGGCGTCCCGATGACCCTTCACCCGCCCTGCACGCATTCCTGGAAATTCTCTGGAGCGTGTCGGAGCTGGAAGGGCCGTAAACAAAAGGCCGGATGCAATCCATCCGACCCTACACATTCCATACATTTTTGTACGATTTTCCACATTATTGTCGGAAACGCCCTGCCCAAATACCCGCACCGCAGTCCCCGATTTATCCCTTAATTATCATTATAAATCAGTAAGTTATGAAAATAATCCGCGTCCTGGCACGCCTCCTGCTCTATGGGCTCTACGACAACCAAATTTCTCTGATAGGAGATGTCGGATGAGAAAGATAGCCATTTACGGTAAGGGCGGTATCGGCAAGTCCACCACCACACAGAATACGGTGGCGGGACTGGCTGAGATGGGCAGAAAAGTGATGGTGGTGGGCTGCGACCCCAAGGCCGACTCCACCCGGCTGCTTTTGGGAGGGCTCTCACAAAAAACGGTTCTCGACACCCTGAGGGCCGAAGGTGAGGACGTGGAACTGGACGACATCCGCAAGATCGGGTTCAGCAACACTATCTGCGTCGAATCGGGAGGACCGGAACCGGGGGTGGGCTGTGCCGGCCGGGGTATCATCACCTCGATCAACCTGCTGGAACAACTCGGGGCATATGCCGACACCCAGGCCCTGGACTACGTGTTCTACGACGTACTGGGAGACGTTGTGTGCGGCGGGTTCGCCATGCCCATCCGCGAGGGCAAGGCCCAGGAGATCTACATCGTGGTTTCCGGCGAGATGATGGCCATGTACGCGGCGAACAACATCTGCAAGGGGATCGTGAAGTTTGCCGAAGGGGGAGGCGTGAGGCTGGGCGGCCTGATCTGCAACAGCAGAAATGTGGACAACGAAAAAGAGATGATCATGGCGTTCGCCGAGAAGTTGGGCACGCAGATGATCCATTTCGTGCCCAGGGAGAACATGGTCCAGAGGGCGGAAATCAACCGCAAGACGGTCATCGAGTTCGAGCCTTCGCACGCCCAGGCGGGTGAGTACCGGACCCTTGCCAAGAAGATCGAAAACAACGACATGCAGGTCATTCCCAAGCCGATGCACACCGACCAGTTGGAAAAGCTGCTGATCGAGCACGGGCTTGCCGGCTGAGTGCCGATCACACAAACAGGAGACCACCACGATGATAATGATCAGATCGATTGTGAGACCGGAAAAGGTGGACAACGTCCTCTCGGCGCTCATGGAGGCGGGTTTTCCGGCGGTGACCAAGATGTCGGTCGTGGGCCGCGGAAAGCAGCGCGGGATAAAAATCGGCGAGATCACCTACGACGAGATTCCCAAGGAGTTGCTGCTGACGGTCGTCCAGGACCATGACAAGGAGTTCGTCATCAAAACCGTGATCAACGCCGCCCGCACGGGCACCAAGGGCGCTTACGGCGACGGCAAGATATTCGTCACCCCGGTGCACGAAGTGTACACCATCAGCTCCGGGATTCGGGAAACGGCGACGGGCGAAATCGAAGAGGTAAAGATATGAAAGAGGTGATGGCCATCGTTCGCATGAACATGATGAACAAGACCAAGAGGGCGCTCTCGGACGCGGGCATTACCTCGATGACCGCCCGCGACGCGCTGGGCAGGGGCAAGGGCCTCGTGGACACCAGCCTGCTGGAGGGGGCGGAGAAGGGCTACGAAGAGGCCATCGCGCAACTCGGCCACAGCCAGCGCCTGATCCCCAAGCGGCTGATGTTCATCGTCGTGCCCGACAACCTGGTGGAGAAGACCGTAAAGACCATCATACGTGTCAACAAGACCGGGAAATCGGGCGACGGGAAAATATTCGTCATGCCGGTAGCCGATTCTGTGTGCGTCCGGACCGGTGAGTGCGGCGTCGCCGTTCTCGACGAGGCTTGAAACACCGGGCTTTCAATGGAGAAAAACCATGGCTGCAACACTTGATAATAAAGCGGCATTGGAACAGGAAATGATCGATCCGGATGCCGTAAAGCGCGAACTCATAGCCAAGTATCCGACCAAGGTCGCGCGCAAGCGCGCCAAGCAGATCATTGTGAACAGGGTGAACGAAGACGGGGCCGTACCGGAAATAGGCGCCAACACCCGTACCATACCGGGCATCATCACCCAGCGCGGCTGCAGCTATGCGGGCTGCAAGGGGGTGGTGCTGGGGCCCACCAGGGATTTCGTAAACCTGACGCACGGCCCCATCGGGTGCGGCTTCTACAGTTGGCTTACCCGGCGCAACCAGACAAAACCGGCGACGCCCGAAGACGACAACTACATGACCTACTGCTTCTCGACGGACCTCCAGGACGAAGACATCGTGTTCGGAGGCGAAAAGAAGCTCCGGGCGGCGATCCAGGAGGCCTACGACCTGTTCAAACCGAAGGCCATCAGCATCTTCGCCACCTGCCCGGTGGGTCTCATCGGCGACGACATCCACACCGTGGCCCGTGAGATGAAGGAAAAGCTGGGAATCAACGTCTTCGCCTTCAGTTGCGAGGGCTACAAGGGGGTCAGCCAGTCGGCGGGGCACCACATCGCCAACAACGGGATTTTCAAGCACGTGGTGGGACTCGATGACACGGCGAAGGAAGGCAAATACAAGATCAACCTGCTCGGCGAGTACAACATCGGCGGCGATGCCTTCGAAATCGACCGGATACTCAAAAAGTGCGGCATCACCCTGGTGGCCACCTTCAGCGGAAACTCCACCTACGAGCAGTTCGCGACCGCCCACACGGCCGACCTCAACACCATTATGTGCCACCGGTCGATCAACTACGTGGCGGAGATGATGGAGACCAAGTTCGGGATCCCCTGGATCAAGATCAACTTCATCGGTGCGAATTCCACCGCCAAATCGCTTCGCAAGATCGCGCGCTACTTCGAGGCGCAGGAACTGATCGACCGGGTGGAACAGGTGATCGCCGAAGAGATGCCGGAAGTGGAAAAGGTGGGCGCGGAAATCAGGCCCCGGTGCGAGGGCAAGTTGGCCATGCTCTTTGTGGGCGGCTCTCGCGCGCACCACTACCAGGATCTTTTCAGGGAAATCGGCATGAACACCATTTCCGCCGGCTATGAATTCGCCCACCGCGACGACTACGAAGGGCGCCGGGTCCTGCCGGACATCAGGGTGGACGCCGACAGCCGAAACATCGAAGAACTGGAAGTGCACCCCGACCCGAACCGGTACAAGCCCCGAAAGTCGGAAGAAGAGATGCGGGAACTTGGCGAGCGCGGTTTCGGTTTCAAAGATTACGACGGCATGATGACCCAGATGCCCGACGGGACTCTGGTGATCGACGACATCAGCCAGTACGAAACGGACAAGATGATCGAAATCTACAAGCCGGCCATTTTCTGCGCGGGCATCAAGGAGAAATACGTCATCCAGAAAAAGGGCATCCCCATGAAGCAGCTCCACAGCTACGACTCGGGAGGGCCGTACGCGGGGTTCCGGGGTGCCGTGAACTTCTACCGGGAAATCGACCGGATGGTCAACAGCAAGGTGTGGTCGTACATCAAAGCCCCCTGGCAGACCAATCCCGAACTTGCAGCAACCTATGCATGCCAGTAGCGGGCATGCACGGAGGAAGATCTCATGCTCCTGAGACACACACCCAAAGAGGTCAGGGAAAGAAAAGCCCTCACCATCAATCCGGCGAAAACCTGCCAGCCGATCGGAGCGATGTACGCCGCGCTTGGAATTCATCGCTGCCTGCCTCACAGCCACGGCTCGCAGGGGTGCTGCGCCTATCACCGCAGCACCCTCACCCGGCATTACAAGGAGCCGGTCATGGCGGCGACCAGTTCCTTTACGGAGGGCGCTTCGGTGTTCGGCGGCCAGGCCAACCTGGTGCAGGCCATCGACAATATCTTTACCATCTATGAACCCGATGTCATCGCCGTCCACACCACGTGCCTGTCGGAGACCATCGGCGACGACATTCCGCAGATAGCGCGGAAGGCGCAGGCGGAGGGCAAGATCCCCGAGGGCAAGTTCGTCATTCACGTCAACACGCCCAGCTACGTCGGTTCGCACGTGACGGGGTTTGCCGGCATGACGAAGGCTATGGTGGATTACTTCGCCGCGTCCAACGGGAAGCGGTCCGAGCAGATCAACATCATCCCCGGCTACGTGGAACCCTCGGATATGGAGGAAATCAAGAGGATCGCCGCGGAGCTGGGCATCAAGGCGGTGGTGTTTCCGGATACCTCCAATGTCCTGAACCGCCCCCAGACCGGAAAGTACGAAATGTATCCGAAGGGCGGGGTGCGCATCCCGGAGCTGGTGAGCACCGGCGACAGCAAGGCCACCGTCGCCCTGGGAAGAATGGCGTCGTGGCCGGCGGCCCGCGCCCTGGACGTCAAGTGCAACGTGCGCTGCGAACTGCTGGAACTTCCCATCGGTCTGGCCGCAACGGATGTCTTCATCAATACGCTGAGGACCATCGCCGGGGTGAGCGTGCCCGATTCCATCAACCTGGAGCGCGGGCGGCTGCTGGACATCATCACCGACATGCACCAGTACTTCTACCAGAAGAAAGTGGGGCTGGTGGGAGACCCGGACCAACTGATCTCGCTTTGCGAGTTCCTGGTATCCGTCGATATGTGGCCCATCCACGTGGTGACCGGCACTTCCGGGAAAAAGTTCGAATCCAGAATCCGGGAGATTACCAAGAATATCCCGCACGAGATAAACGTGCGGGCCGGGGGCGACATGTTCCTGTTCCACCAGTGGGTAAAAAACGAGCCGGTCAATCTCATGATGGGCAACAGTTACCTCAAGTACATCGCCAGGGACGAGGACATTCCCTTCGTGAGGTTCGGGTTCCCCATCCTGGACCGGGTGGGCCACAGCTACTTCCCGACGGTGGGCTACCGGGGCGGAATGCGGCTGCTGGAAAAGATACTGGACGCGCTGCTGGACCGCCAGGACAGGGACGCTCCCGAAGAATCGTTCGAACTGGTCATGTAACGCACGAAACGAACCGCCCTTTTTGCGGGGCATGCTTGAGAGGATACGAAACGTGCAAAAGCCCGATTATCACATATTGGTATGCGCGAGTTTCCGAGGTACCGAGGCCAAGGGGAAATGCATCAAGAAGGATTCGATGCAGCTCATCAACTACCTGGAGGAGGAGCTGGTGGACCGCGGCCTGAACGCCGTGGTCTCCAGCACCGGGTGCCTGAAGCTGTGCGAGGAGGGACCGATCGTGGTCGTGTATCCGCAGGGCTACTGGTACGGCAACGTCACCGGCCAGGACGTGGTCGATGAGATCCTGGACGCACTGGAAGAAGGAAAGCCGGCCGAGGCCTATCTGCTGTAGAGCGGCGGGTTTGCAGCGGCCGCCGGGATGTGACGGGCAACCACCGTGAGTTTGCCCATACCACCAGGGAAGGAAGCACCATGACTACCTCCGCATCCGTAATATTCAATGAGCGGAAGGGCCAGATCCTCAGGAAGGGGCAGGGGCCCTTCGACATGAACTGCAACCGGGAAAGCCTCGCCGGGGCAGTCAGCCAGCGGGCGTGCGTTTTTTGCGGCTCCCGGGTGGTGCTCTACCCGATCGCCGACGCCATCCACCTGGTGCACGGCCCCATCGGCTGCGCCGCGTATACCTGGGACATCCGGGGGGCGCTTTCTTCGGGACCGGCCCTGCACCGGCTGAGCTTTTCCACGGATCTCCAGGAAAAGGACATCATCTTCGGCGGCGAGGACAAGCTCTACCGGGCGCTGGTGGAACTCATAGACCGCCACCATCCCAACGCCGCATTCGTCTATTCCACCTGCATCGTGGGGATCATCGGCGACGACATGGAAGCGGTGTGCCGGCGGGTATCCGCGGAGAAGAACATCCCCGTGCTCCCCGTGCAGTCGGAGGGGTTCAAGGGAAGCAAGCGCGAGGGCTACAGCGCCGCGTGCAAGGCCATGTTCCGCCTGGTGGGAACGGGGGATACCTCCGGGATTTCACCGCTCAGCGTGAATATCCTCGGGGACTTCAACCTGGCCGGAGAACTGTGGATCATCCGGGATTACTTCGCCCGGATGGGTATAGAAACGGTGGCCAACATCACCGGGGACGGGCGCGTGGCGGACATCCGGCGGGCGCACGGAGCGGCCCTCAACCTGGTCCAGTGCTCGGGCGCCACCATGGAACTGGCCAAGATGATGCAGGAAACCTACGGCGTTCCGGTTAAACGGGTCTCGTACTTCGGCGTGGAGGACATGGCGGAAGCACTCTACGAAGTCGCCAAATTCTTCCAGGCCAAAGACCCCGAGATCATGGAACGCACCCGGAAACTGGTCAAGGAAGAACTCTCGAAGCTCTACCCGCAGCTCCAGGAATACCGGAAGGACCTGTGGGGAAAGAAAGCCGCCATCTACGTGGGCGGAGCGTTCAAGGCCTTTTCGCTGGTCAAGGCGTTCCGGCTGCTGGGAATGCAGGTCGTGCTGGTGGGGTCGCAAACCGGCACCGAGGAAGACTACCGGGAACTCCACGACATCACCGATGAGGGGACGATCATCGTGGACGATTCCAACCCCCTGGAGCTTTCCAGTTTTCTCAAGGAAAAGGAATGCGACGTTTTTGTAGGGGGCGTAAAGGAAAGGCCCATCGCCTACAAGCTGGGCGTGGGGTTCTGCGACCATAACCACGAACGCAAACGGCCGCTGGAAGGTTTTGTGGGGATGCTCAACTTCGCAAAGGAAGTGCACTCGTCCGTGATGAGCCCGGTCTGGCGGTTCGTGCCCCGGAAAAAAGCGAGGGATTGAAATGGAAAATTCGCCGTATGTGTCCACTACCAACGCCTGCAAGCTGTGCAAGCCGCTCGGCGCCTGCCTGGCTTTCCGGGGAATCGAAGGCGCCGTCCCGATGCTGCACGGGTCCCAGGGCTGCGCGACCTACATGCGCCGCTACATCATCAGCCATTTCCGGGAGCCCATGGACATCGCCTCTTCGTCTCTGGGCGAAAAACACGCGGTCTACGGCGGAGGGCCGAACCTGAAGCAGGGGCTCAAAAACGTCATGACCAAGTACGGCGCCAAGCTCATCGGCGTGGCCACCACCTGCCTCACCGAGACCATCGGCGACAACGTGCCGATGATCGTAAAGGAATTCTGCAAGGAGACGGAGTGGAAAGACGAGCGTGAGATGCCTGCCCTGGTCACCGTGTCCACGCCCAGCTACTCGGGCACGCACATGGAGGGGTTTCACGCCGCGGTGAGGGCCGTGGTCGAGCAGGTGGCAGGCTGGGACAAGCCCGTTCGGATGCTGAACCTGCTGCCCGGTTTCCTGTCGCCCGAGGACCTGCGCCACCTGAGGGAGATAACCGAAGATTTCGGATATCCCACGGTCATTTTGCCCGACTATTCCATGACCATGGACGGTCCGGCCCTCGAAGACTACGAAAAAATTCCCCAGGGGGGCACCCCCGTGGAAGCCATACGAATGATGGGCAGCGCCCGGGCCACCTTCGAATTCGGCCGGACCCTGGACCCCGGAAAATCGGCAGGGGGATTGCTCGATCAGCGCTTCGACGTGCCTTTGCACGGTATGGGCACGCCCATCGGCCTGCGGGAAACGGACGCCTTCTTCGAAGCCATGGAGGAACTGACCGGGGCGGAGCGCCCCGAAAAGTACGCGCTGGAGCGGGGCCGCCTGGTGGATGCCCTGGTGGACGGCCACAAGTACCTTTTCGGCAAGCGGGCCGTTGTGTACGGCGAAGAAGACCTGGTAGTGGGGTTGACCTCGTTTCTGGCCGAAATCGGCGTCGTGCCGGTGCTGTGCGCCTCGGGAGGCAAGAGCGGAAAGTTTGCGTCCGCCGTCGCCGCAATCACCGATGACATCCTTGCCGAACCGCCGGCGGTCAAAGAAGGCCAGGATTTTCAGCAGATCGAGGAACTTGCCGCCGAGCTGGCGCCCGATCTCATGATCGGCCACAGCAAGGGCTACCCCCTGGCCAGAAAACTGGATATCCCCCTGGTCCGGGTAGGCTTTCCCATCCACGACCGGTTCGGCGGGCAGAGGGTCCTGCACGTCGGCTACCGGGGGTGCCAGTCGCTTCTCGACCGCATTGTGAACGCCATTATCGAGCGGGACCAGAAAAATTCGCCGGTAGGCTACGGTTATATGTAAGAAAGGAAACGGAAATGAACACCTTGCGCGATCTGAGCCGCCATCCCTGTTTCAATGCCGGCGCGAAGCACTCCTTCGGCAGAGTGCATCTGCCCGTCGCTCCTCATTGCAATATCAAGTGCAACTACTGCAATCGCAAGTACGACTGCGTGAACGAGAGCCGGCCGGGCGTCACCAGCACCGTGCTCTCTCCGGAACAGGCCGTCCGCTACATGGAGCAGGTACTGGAACGCGAACCGAGGATCGCGGTTGCCGGGATCGCGGGTCCGGGCGATCCGTTCGCCAATCCCGAGGAGACGCTGCAAACGCTCCGCCTGATACGGGAAAAATTCCCGGACCTGCTGCTGTGCCTTTCGTCCAACGGGCTGGGAATGGTCCCTTACCTGGACGAGATCGCCGAGGTGGGCATCTCCCACGTGACGGTTACCGTCAATGCGATCGACCCCGAAATCGGGCAGAAAATCTACAGTTGGGTGCGCGACGGGAAGGTGATCTACCGGGGCCGAAAGGGTGCGGAGCTCCTGCTCGAACGGCAGCTTGCGGCCATCGAGGGCTTGAAGCAAAGAGGCGTCACGGTCAAGGTCAATACCATCATCGTGCCCTCCATCAACGACCACCACGCCGACGCCGTGGCCCGGCGCATGGCCGATCTGGGAGTGGATCTTCTGAACTGCATGGCGATGTACCCCAACCGGGACACGCCGTTCGAGGACATTCCGGAACCCGGAAAAGACCGGATGGAAGCAATCCGCAAGTCGGCCGAAAAATATCTTCCGCAGATGCGCCACTGCACCCGGTGCCGGGCGGACGCGGTGGGGCTCCTGGACGAAGACCGCACGAAGGAGTTCCGGGGCTGCATGAGCGCCTGCGCCCATCCGGCGGGCGACCTCCGGCAGCGCCCCCACGTGGCGGTGGCCACCATGGAGGGGGTCCTGGTAAACCAGCACCTGGGCGAGGCGGAACGGTTCCAGATCTGGTCTAAAACCGATGACGGCCTGCGGTGCATCGACGAACGCAGGGCGCCGGAACCGGGGGGAGGCCTGCTGCGCTGGAAGGCCCTGGCCGAAATTTTAAACGACTGCCGCGCCGTGCTGGTGGCCGGAATCGGCGAAAATCCGTCGAAGGTGCTCACCGAATCGGGAATCGAACCCATCGAGATGAACGGGTTCATCGAACCGGCCCTGGAGGCGCTCTACGAGGCAAGAGGCCTCAAGGAATTCAAGGTGCGCAAATCGGGCGGCTGCGCGAAAGGCTTCGGCTGTACCGGTTCCGGGGACGGATGTTAAGGAGGAGAGCACACTATCGGCCAACAGGCAACTCAGGGAATGGGACTTGAATGGTTTGGCTCAAAAATATCGGCTGCCGGGTTGACCGCCCCCGTTGGCTCCACCCGGCAGCCTCCCCCTCGGATTTCGGTGAGAGGCGTTTTTACACTATCCGGACATCCCGGATTCCCGTCCGGCACGCGCAGGAGCGGCCTCGTTGGAACCGCAGGGATGTAAACCAATCGGGGAAGGCGCAATAAAAAATCAATGCCGGTATTTCGATACATAAATGTACAAAAACCAGCCCAAGTACGTGCCCAAGTCCCAGTAAAAAGTACAAAACTGTTCCATTATCATGCCTATTTGTGAAATCTAAGCCCCTCCGCCAGTGCCTGCGAAACCGTTCGCGAAACGTTGGCCGTTGCCTTCCAATCCTTTGCAGGAGCCGTTTTATGATTGTTTCGACGGCTTCCGTATCCCGCTGTTCTTCCCAATAGCAAATGGCTGGCACGGATGTTGACTATGTGCTCTGGCATGGAAAAAAGAATCAGAGAAACAGAACTCAATGTGATCTTCGAAATATCCCGGGTGATCGGGCAGGCGCTGAAGCTCGACCAGGCCCTGGATACCATCCTGGCGATCCTTTCCTCCTCGCTTGCCATGAACCGCGCGACGGTGACCCTGGAAGACGAAGAAACCGGGTACCTGGTCATTCGCGCTTCCCACGGCCTGACGGAAGCCGAAAGGAAGCGCGGCGTCTACGGGAAGGACGAGGGCATCACCGGCCTCATCTTTCGCACGGCAACGCCCTACATCGTGCCGGACATCAGCGAAGAGCCTCTTTTTTTAAACAAGACCCGGTCCAGGCTGGTGCAAAAGGAGTCCATCAGCTTCCTGGGCGTGCCCATCCTGCTTCACGGCAAATCCATCGGGGTGCTGCACGTGGACCGGCTCTTCGGAAACGAGGTGCCGTTCGACGAGGACATCCGGCTGCTGTCCATCGTGGCGACGCTGATCGCCCAGTTCGTGAGCCTCAACCGCCAGGTGCGGCTGCGCGAGGCCCGGCTGCTCAAAAACTGTGTGCCGCCCGGCAGGAGCTGTTCGGATTCCAATAACCGTTGTTTCATGGTGGGCAAAAGCCCGTCCATGATGGTGGTGCAGCGCCAGATGGAAAAGGTCGCGCCCAGCAGGGCCGCCGTGCTTCTCCTGGGGGAGTCGGGCACGGGCAAGACGCTGGTGGCCAAAATCCTGCACGAATTGAGCACCAGGGCGGGGGCGCCGTTCGTGAAGATCAACTGCGCCTCGCTTCCCGAAAACCTGCTCGAATCCGAACTCTTCGGCTACGAGAAGGGGGCTTTCTCCGGGGCCGTACGATCAAAGCCGGGCCGGGTGGAGCAGGCCGACGACGGCACCATTTTTCTGGACGAGGTGGGGGAGCTGTCTTTGCCGCTTCAGGCCAAGCTGCTCCGCTTCCTGCAGGAAAAGGAATTCGAGCGGCTGGGCAGCACCCGGACCCGGAAGGTGGACGTCCGCGTACTGGCCGCGACCAACAGGGACCTGGCGTCCTCCGTCATGGACGGCTCGTTTCGCGAGGATCTCTATTACCGGCTCAACGTGTTTCCCATACACGTCCCCCCTTTGAGGGACCGCAAGGAGGACATCCCGGACCTGCTGCACCACTTCCTGGACAGGATATCGCAGGAATACGGGCGGCGGGTCGGAATTTCGAAGGCCGCCATGACGCTTTTGAGCAGGTACGACTGGCCGGGCAATGTGCGCGAGATGGAAAACCTGATCGAACGCCTGGTGATCATGGCCGACGACGAGGAAATCGACGTGGGGCTGCTGCCCGCGTTTTTGAGCGAGCAGAAAGTCGAGGACCATAAGAACGATTCCCTGTCCCGGATCGAGGAAATAGAGCGCAAGGAAGTCCTGGCGGCCCTGGAGCGCAACGCCTGGAACCAGACGCGCACCGCCCGGGAACTGGGCATCACCCCCCGGCAGATCGGCTACCGGGTGAAGAAGTTCGGCCTGGACAGGATGGTGGAAGAACACAGGAAAGGGGCCTAGAGCCGTGCGGCATTCAAGCGGCATACGGGACTGCGCGCGGCCCAACCTGCTGCGGGATATCTTTCCCTACTCGGAAGCTCCCCGGATCAAGCTGGACAGCCGCATGCTCCCGCCTTCGCCCGCGCGGCGGATGGTCATTACGGATTCCACCTTTCGCGAAAGCCGCCAGGCACGGGCGCCGACGGACGAGGCCGAACCGGTCGAACAGTTCGAACGGCTGCACCGGCTTTCGGGTCCCGGCGGCATCATCCGCCACACCGAGTTTTTCCTGTACACGGAACGCGACAGGAAGTTGATGGACCGGTGCCGCGCCCTGGGCTGCGAACACCCGAAAATCACCGGCTGGATCCGGGCATCCGAGAAAGACCTGCGGCTGGTGGTGGACGCCGGCCTGGACGAAACCGGGATTCTCACCTCGGCTTCCGATTATCACATCTATCTCAAACTGGGCAGCACGCGGAAGGCGGCGGCCGAGCGCTACCTGCGGGTGGTGCGCATGGCGCTGGACAGGGGAATCGTGCCCCGGTGCGGGTTCGAAGACATCACCCGGGCCGACGTGTACGGGTTTTGCGTGCCTTTTGCCGTGGAATTGATGAAACTTCGCGAGCAGAGCGGGACCGACGTCAGGATACGGCTCTCGGATACCCTCGGGTTGGGGATCACCTATCCCGGAGCGTCCCTTCCCCGCGGCGTGCCCGCCCTGGTGAGGGCGTTTATCGACGATGCGGGCGTGCCGGGACACCTCCTGGAATGGCACGGCCATAACGATTTTCACCAGGCGCTGACCAATTCCGCCACCGCATGGCTCTACGGCTGTTCGGCGGTTTCCGGGACCCTGGGCGGTGTGGGGGAGAGGACTGGAAACGCCTCGATAGAAGACCTTCTCGCCGAACGCGCCACTCTGCAGGATTGTTTTCAGGAAGGCACCGCACCGCCGGGGTAACCCCCTTAAAAAGCCCTGGGAAGCCACGCCCCCCAGGCTCCCACGCCGCTTTGCGGCTCAATTGGACGCCACGAATTCCGGGGGATGAGAGGAAATATTTCCCCGGCTCTCCCTTATTAATAAGCTTTCAATCCTCCCCGCTTTCCTCCAGCCACTTTTCGATACGCGCCCGGATGGCGTCGCGGATCCGGCGCACTTTTTCCAACTTTTCCTGGTGAGTGCCTTCAAGAGCGGAAGGGTCTTCGAAGCTCCAGTGGAGCCTCTTGGTGATACCGGCGAACAGGGGGCACTGCTCCGCCGTGGCCTCGTCGCACACCGTAATGACGAAATCGAACAGCTTACCGGCCCGGTACAGATCGAAGACGCTCCGGGTCGTGTTGTGCGAGATGTCGATGCCCGCCTCGCGCATCACTTCCACGGCGAGGGGGTTCAGGGTGCCGGGTTCGACGCCGGCGCTTTCGGCCTTGAACCGGTCTCCGGCCAACCGGTTGAGATATTCCTGCGCCATCTGGCTGCGCGCGCTGTTGTGCCGGCATACAAACAGAACTTTTGCCTTCGCCATGTTGCGTTATCCTCTCTGGGCCGGAAATACGGCGCCGGATGCCAGTGGTGCGGGATCGTCAGAACTTGCGCGTGTGCCGGTAGAAAGGGCCGGTGGTTTTCCGGGGACTCGGTGGGTGGGCACGAGACGACATCGTGCCCACCCACCGAGTGATCGAACTATTTTTTTTCCGGTGCCTTGTCGGCTTTGGGGACGGCCGTGCCCGCAACGTCCTTCACTCCCTGCACGGCTCCCACCAAAATATTGCGGACGGCCTTCACGGCGCTTTCGCCCAAGGACCCGGCCGCGTCGATGGCGCCGCCTACCGCAACGGTTGCCACTTCTTCCACGTTTCCACCGATTTCCTTGGTGGCTTCCAGGATCCCTTCGACCGTTCTCTTGGCAACCACCGCCACGTCGGCTCCCACGTCGGCGGCGCCCTTCACCGCGGTGCGGGCGGTCTGGCTGGCCGCATTGACCAAGTCGCCGCCCACGTCAGTAACGCCCAGAACGATTCCCTTGGCAATGCTCTTGGTGCTGTCCAGCAGCCCGGTTCCCACTTCTTCGGCCGCCGAAAATGTCCCCTTGAGAACGTCCCGCGTCACGTTCACGGCTTCATTGGCAACTCCGCCCGTCGCGCTCAGCGTGTCGGAGACCGTGTTTCTGGCAAGGTTCACCAGGCCGCTTTCCACCTGCCGGATAATCTCGCAACTATTGGTAACTCCCTGTTTTACGGTAGCCGTGATCTTGCCCGTCTTTTCACCGGACGGATCCGAGTACCCGTACTTATGCTCCGCCATGATAATCTCCTTTCGAACCGGACTCGCCGGGGGCCGGTAATTTCCCGGGCGCGGAGTCCTTGGATGATGCAAGGTTCATCGCGTACCAGAATGCCACATACCAGGCGGGGGCCGCCAGGTTGCCGACGCTGATCTGAAAAAAGCCGAGGCCCAAACAGCATAGAAACGCGATGCTGTTGAGGTCGATCTCTCCGCCGGTGAAGTTTCTTACTTTCCTGTTCATGTCTCCTATTTGATTTGCCGCTCTGTGTTCGAGTGTGGTCCTGACATCCGTCTGGAGCCTGAGATCGAGTTTGTGCGCCACTTCCGGCAAAGACCAATCCGATTGAGGCCCCATGGTCAGCAGAAGGCTGCCGGTAAGCGGATTCGCATGAGCGGAGCTGACTTGCGGTATGGTCCGGCAAATTTGCTCCAGCGAATCGAAATAAGCCGCATCGCCCTTTCTGCAGGGTATCCTGATTCGCAGCCTGTGCGGCGTGCGGTGCGAAATGAGGCCTTCGGTAGGCATCACATGTCCTCGACGGCGGCAGGGGCGGCCATGCTCGCCTGCTGGCGTTCGCTGGCCATTTCCGCTTCCGCTTCGGCTTTCATGTCTTCGATCGTTTCCTTTGTTTCCGCCACCAACTCTTTGGTCTTCTCCACCAGGATCAAGCCGCTCTTGATGGTTGCCTTGGCGATGGGCCTGACGATTGCGGCAACCGCCGGGATTGCCACGGGAGCGAGGATGAGGACGCCGATCCCAACCGCAAGTCCCGTTCCCCATTTCAACCCGTTGTCAAACAATGCCATCTTTTTATCCTCCTATAGATTCTTCAGTAAGTTGTCCGCCGGACCGTACGGTCAATCGGCCGGTTGAGTTACCGGTTGAGTTCCCGAAAGAAGGCCGGGGCCGAGATTCCTGATTCCCGAAACCTCCCGCAGTCTGTCGGCCGAATCGATTCTCTCCCAGGGGGTGTCCATCTCGATTCGGCCCATCTGGCCGTAGACGGCCAGTTTGCGATAAAAACCTCCTTTCGTGCGGGAAGGGAGATTTCGCAGATCGAACTGGCGGATGATCCCCGCAAGCCTGAATTCGAAATTTTGTTCGATCATCTTGGCGAGGGCGTCGTCGGATATTTTCCCGGTCCCGAATGTCTCCACCTGGATGCTCACCGGGCGTGACCGGGGGATGGAGTAGGAGAGCTGCACCTCGCATTCTTCCGCAAGCCCCGCCGCCACGACGTTTTTGGCCGCGTATCTGGCCGCGTAGGCCCCGATGCGGTCGATTCGCAGGGGGTCTTTGCCGCTCAGGGCGGCGCCGCTGTGCCTGGAGTATTCCCCGTAGGTGTCGATGCCCGTCTTGCGGCCGGTGAGCCCGGAATGAGCGGTCGGCCCGCCGGGCGAGTAAGGCCCCTCGGGGTTGATGAATATTTCGGTATTCCGGTCCGGCTTGACGGGTTCGTCGCTGAAGACGGGATCGATGACCATCTCCCGGATATCCGCGCGGAGCTTTTCGATGGGAGGCAAATGGGGCTCCACCTGGCCGGCGGTGATGGTAATGGAGTGGATGCGATGCGGCATACGGTCCCTGAACTGGACCCCGATATCGGTTTTAGCGTCGGGAGCGAGGTAGGACAGCATTTTCGAGTGCCTGGCCAGGCTTAGTCTTTTGGAAATTTTATGCGCCAGGTAAATGGGAAGAGGCATGAGCGCCGGGGTCTGATTGCAGGCAAAGCCGAAAACCGTCACCTGGTTTTTGGAGGGCAGGGATTCGATTTCCTGCTCGGAAAGCGAGTACTCGTCGAAGCAGCACAGCTCGTCTACCGGCAGGTCCTGCAAACTGGTGAGCACGCTGCACGTCCGGGCATCGAAGCCGTGCTGGTCGTAGCCCACTCCGGCGATCACCTTCCGGGCGACATAGGGGATATCCACGGCCGCATCGGATGAGAACCGGGCGGCGATGAACAGGATGGAAGTGGAAACGGCGCACTCGGCGATGATCCTCGCGAACTTGTCCTGTTCCAGGAAGTGGTCCACGATGGCGTCGCTTATCTGGTCGCAAAGCTTGTCGGGGTGCCCGTCGGTGACGGACTCCGATGAGAAGATGAAATCCTTTTTCATAGAGCGCCATCCTTCGGAATATCTTTTCTCGCCTCGTTGATCAGCAACGGGGCGACGGAGGAAACCCCCACCACAACGGCGTCCGCAAGGCCGATGGGAGCCAGCCCGAGCAGCCCCCGGAGACCCGGCACGACCATGGTCATGAGCTGAATGGCGAGCGAGCCGCCCAGCGCCCAGTTGAGGTACTTGTTGGGAGGCAGCTTTTCCTTGCCGAAAATGCTGTGGCGGTCGGACCGGCAGCTTATGGCATGCAGGAGCTGCCCCAGGGTCAGGGACTGGAACGCCAGCGTTCCGGCCTGCGGCCCCGCACCGAAGCGAGCCAGCCCGTAGAGGTATGAAAACAGTGCCCCCCCGGTCATGAAGGCCGCTTCGATGGAAATATTCTTGAAGTCGGACTTCCTTACAATCGTCTCTTGCGGGTCGCGGGGAGGCTTTCGGAGCACGTCCGGTTCCGGGGCTTCCATGGCGAGGGCCAGGCCGGGAAATATATCGGAGATGAGGTTGATCCACAGAAGCTGCCTGGCGGAAAGAGGATATCCGATCCCGGTCGCCCCGGCGGCAAACATGACCATGATTTCGCTGAAATTCGTCGCCAGAAGAAAATGAAGCGATTTCCTGATATTGCTGTAAATCGTGCGCCCGTGCCCGACGGCAAGGATCATGGTCTCCAGGTCGTCTTTTTCCAGGATGACGTCGGCGACCTCCCGTGCCACGTCCGTTCCCGAAGCGCCGAGCGCCACGCCGATATCGGCGGCCTTGAGAGCGGGACCGTCGTTGATGCCGTCTCCGGTCATCGCCACGATGCGGCCGGCCTTCTGGAGCGCCTGGACGATCTGGAGTTTATGCGCCGGGCTGACCCGTGCAAAAACGTGCACGCGCTGGGAAAGGGCCTTGAGCGTTTCCGGGTCGAGATCCGAAAGCCTCGTGGAATCGAGAATCTCCAGGGGGCGGCCCCGGCTGAGATCCAGCTCTTTCCCGATGGAGTACGCAGTGCTGCTCTGGTCCCCGGTGATCATGATAGTATCGATGCCCGCCGTATGAAAGAGCGGGATCAGATCTTTTACGCCTTCCCGGATGGGGTCGGCCATCCCCACCAGCCCCAGCCAGGTGAGGCCGCCGGGATTTTCGAAAGACGAATCGTCGACTTCGGCACTGTAGGCAAACCCGAGCACCCGCAGGGCCTGGCCGGCCATGCGCTCGTTTTCGGTTTCGATCTCCAGCCTGATTTCTTCGGTCAGGGCCAGCCGCTGCCCGGCCTTCAGGTAGCATTCACACATCGAAAGCACTTCAAGAGGGCTGCCTTTGAGGGAAAAGACCTGTTCTCCGGCAGGCCCCTGGTGAAGAGTAGCCATGAAATGGCGGTCTTCCGAGCGGTGGTTCACTTTTCGCAGCCGGTTGTCTTTTCGCAGCCCCACCACATCCAGGCCGGCGGCGATGGCGGCATTGATGAGGGCGTTTTCGGTGGAGGTGCCGTGGAGCAGGTAGTCGGTTCCCTCTTTTATTACCTCCGATTCGTTGCACAGCACGCACACGTGCAGTAGGTGCGAAAGGGCCTCGCAGTCGGCCGAACCGATGTCGCAGTCCGCCGTAAAGTTGCCGTTTTGCAGGTTGATGGCGCGGTCCGGCACCCATATGCGTTTGACGCTCATCCTGTTCTGGGTGACCGTGCCGGTTTTGTCGAAACAGATGGTCTGCACCGATCCCAGGGTCTC
>LUZZ01000316.1 GCA_001603845.1 Syntrophobacterales bacterium Delta_01
GCTTAACAATCCATACGCATCTGATATACAATATTAGCGGCGTGGAGATAAATTCATTAATTTCAACGAAAAAATGATGCCGGTCCGAATTGCAGAGTGCACGGGCACTGAATAGATTTGGGACCGGATAGTGAATTCTATGTTACCGGAAATCGGAGGAGCCGATATGTGGGAATACACGGACAAGGTGAAGGAACACTTTCTCAATCCCAAAAACGTCGGGGAGATCGAAGACGCGGACGGAGTGGCCGAGGTGGGCTCCATCGCCTGCGGCGATGCCCTCAAGCTGACGTTCAAGGTCGGTGACGACGGCAAGATCACCGAAGCCAAGTTCAAGACCTTCGGTTGCGCCAGCGCCATCGCGTCCGCGTCCGCCCTGACTGAAATCATAAAGGGCATGACCATCGAAGAAGCGGCCAAGGTCACCAACCAGGACATCGCCAATTACCTGGGGGGGCTTCCCCAGGAGAAGATGCACTGTTCGGTGCTGGGGCGTGAAGCGCTCGAAAAGGCGATCGCCCATTTCAAGGGCGCGCCCAGCCTGGCACCCGAAGAGAGAATCGTGTGCGAGTGTTTCGGCGTTACGGAAAAGGAAATCGAGCGGGCGGTCCGCGAAAACAGGCTGACCACGGTCGAGGAGGTCACCAATTACACCAAGGCGGGCGGGGGCTGCGGTCATTGCCACCCCGATATCCAGCAGATCATCGACCGGGTGTTGAACGAAACGGGATTTCCCGTGAGCGAAAGGCCGAAGCTGTCCAACATCAAGAAGATAAAAATGATAGAGGAAACCCTGGAGCGCGAGATCAGGCCGGCACTCAAGCACGACGGCGGCGATATCGAACTGGTGGACGTGATCGGCAATCGCGTGCTGGTGGCCACGCGCGGGGCCTGCGCCTCCTGCCAGGCGTCCAACCAGACGCTCAAACACTTCGTCGAAGCAAAACTGCGTGAACTGGTATTGCCGGAACTGGTGGTGGAGGAGGTATCCGCGTGAGAACCATATACTTGGACAACAATGCAACGACCCGGGTGGCCCCGGAAGTCCTGGAGGCCATGCTTCCGTTTTTCAGCGACCGCTACGGAAATCCTTCCAGCATGCATTCCTTCGGCGGCCTGGTGATGAAGGAAGTCCGGGAGGCCCGGGAAAAGGTGGCGAGTTTCCTGGGGGCGTCGCCCGAAGAGATCATATTCACCAGTTGCGGCACGGAAAGCGACAATGCCGCGGTGCGGTCGGCTCTGAACAGCTACCCGGACAAAAAGCACATCGTCACCAGCCGGGTCGAACACCCCGCCATCCGTGCCCTGGGCGCCCATCTGGCGAGCCATGGCTACCGCGTCACCGAACTGCCGGTGGACGGCGAAGGCCGCATGGATATCGAGCAGTACAGGAGGGCGCTCACTCCCGATACCGCCATAGTGAGCCTCATGTGGGCCAATAATGAAACGGGCGTGATATTTCCCATCGAAAAAGCGGCCGAACTGGCCAAGGAGCGCGGCATCCTGTTTCATACCGACGCGGTGCAGGCGGTGGGCAAGATCCCCATCAACCTTGCCAAGACGGGCATCGACATGCTCTCGCTTTCGGGCCACAAGCTGCACGCCCCCAAGGGCATCGGCATCCTCTACGTGCGCAAGGGCACCAAGTTCTCGCCCTTTCTCATCGGAGGCCACCAGGAACGGGGCCGGCGCGGCGGCACGGAAGCCACCACCAGCATCATCGCCATGGGGGTTGCCGCGGAACTTGCGGGCGCCAAAATGGAATATGAAAACACCGAGGTCAGGCGCCTCCGTGACAAGCTCGAAAACACGATTCTGAGGACCATTCCCAACACGAAGGTAAACGGGGACCGGATCACCCGGCTGCCCAACACCACCAGCATCAGCTTCGAATTCGTGGAAGGGGAAGGCATCCTGCTCATGATGGACGAGTACGGAATCTGTGCTTCGTCGGGTTCGGCCTGCACCTCCGGCTCCCTGCAGCCCTCGCACGTTCTGAGGGCCATGGGCGTCCCCTTCACCATGGCGCACGGCTCGATCAGGTTCAGCCTGAGCGTGTACAATACCGAGGACGAGATCGATTTCGTCCTGGAAAAACTGCCGCCGATCATCGAGACCCTGAGGAACCTGTCGCCCTACTGGAAGGCAGGCGGCCAGGTGGTCGAGAAGGCCTCGTAAGGGGCCGCGCGGCGGCGCCTCGACCGAACCGGAAAACGGCCACGGCAAAACCTGTCTGGTCGTTTTTTCATATCAAAAACGCAGGCCCGTATCCCGCATCGCATTCCATCTACGGCCACGATGCGGGATCGCGGAGGTGGCCCCCCCCCGCCCGGCGGCCGCGTGCGCCGGAGGGTGCGAAAACCTCCGGGCCGGCGGCAGCGGAGCGAGGGAGACCCGTTCCATGTCGGGCACCGTTGTCCGCAGGAGGTGCGTATTATGGCTGAGCAGTCACGAACATCCGATTCATGCAAGACAGACATCCAGACCGACCGCCACTTCCGGGAGGAAATCCCGGGAATCGTGGACAGCCTGGTGCGGTCATGCGTAAACGGTGATTGTTTCGACCACGTGGGCCCGGAACCGATCCCCTCCCGCGAGGCGGTTACCGACTTGGTGAGCCGGTTCAACAGTCTGCTCTACCCCGGCTATTTCGTAAGGAACCGCCTGGAGCAGTTCAATCTCGGCTACTATTTCGGGCAGGAAGCCACCGTGCTCTTCGAGCTTCTGGCCGAACAGATAACGATCGCCCTGCGCCATGACTGCATCCGTCATGACCTGCCCTGCGTCCGGTGCGAGGAGCGCGGGCAGGAGGTGGCAATCGGCCTGATGCGCGAGCTGCCCGAAGTGAGGCGGATGCTGGCAACGGACGTCAGGGCCGCCTACCAGGGAGACCCGGCGGCCAAGAGCTACGACGAAATCATCTTCAGTTATCCCGGCCTCCTGGCGATATCCATCTACCGGGTGGCCCACTACCTGTGGGAACAGAGCATCCCGTTCATTCCGCGCATTATGACCGAATACGCCCACAGCATCACGGGAATCGACATCCACCCCGGCGCCCACATCGGCGAGAGCTTCTTCATCGACCACGGCACGGGGGTGGTGATCGGCGAGACCACCGAAATAGGAAACCGGGTGCGGCTCTACCAGGGCGTGACCCTGGGCGCCCTGTCCCTGCCGCGCGATGCGGGCGAGCAGCTCCGGGACCGCAAACGCCATCCCACCATAGAAGACGACGTGATCATCTACTCGGGGGCGACCATCCTGGGCGGATCGACGGTCATCGGCGCCCGGTCGGTCATCGGCGGCAACGTGTGGCTCACGGAATCCGTTCCCCCGGACACGCGGGTGATCATCAAGAAACCGGAACTGATCTATTCCGGAAAACAGATCGAGCGTCCGCAGGATTCCAGCGCGGCGTAGGGGTTGCGGGTTGCCGGTTGGGCGGGAGCGTGGAGGCCGGAAGTCGCCGCTCGCGATGTGAACTCTTGAACTCACGGCGCACATGCGTTAAGAGAGTGATTTAAATTTCAACAATCCGATCGGTGGACAGATGTTCGACAATCTTTCAGACAAGCTTCAGAAAATTTTCAAAAACCTGAAGGGCCAGGGGAAGCTCACCGAGGCCAACATAAGCGCTGCGCTGCGGGAAGTGCGCATGGCGCTTCTCGAAGCCGACGTCCATTACAAGGTGGCCAAGGACTTCGTGGCGGGCATCGCGGAAAGGGCCGTGGGCCAGGAAGTCATGCGCAGCCTCACTCCGGGTCAGCAGGTCATAAAGATTGTCAACGAGGAACTCACCCGCCTCATGGGCGGCCAGGCCGAGCCGCTCAAGCTCACCGGCCGTTCACCGGTGGCCGTGATGCTGGTCGGACTCCAGGGATCGGGCAAAACGACCACGGCGGGCAAGCTGGCCCGAAAGCTCTCCCGGGACGGAAGGCGGCCCTGCCTGGTCCCCGCCGACGTCTACCGGCCGGCGGCCATCGACCAGTTGATCACGCTGTCCGGCCAGTTGAAACTCCCCGTCTTTCCGTCGTCATTCCAGCAAAAGCCCGAAGAAATCGCCAGGGAATCCATCAACTACGCCAGGCAGCAGAACTGCGACACCGTCCTGGTGGACACCGCCGGACGGCTTCACGTCGATGCGGAGCTGATGGACGAACTTTCCAGGCTCAAAGAGATCCTGCAGCCGTCCGAGATCCTGCTGGTGGCCGACGCCATGACCGGCCAGGACGCCGTGCAGGTCGCCGGCGCGTTCAATGAGAAACTGGGCCTTACCGGGATCATCCTCACCAAGCTGGACGGCGATGCGCGAGGCGGTGCCGCCCTGTCCATCCGCTCCGTCACCCAGTGCCCGATCAAGTTGATCGGCATCGGCGAAAAGATGGACGCCCTGGAAGTTTTTCACCCGGACAGGATGAGTTCGCGCATCCTGGGCATGGGCGACGTGCTCTCCATGATCGAAAAGGCCCAGGAAGCCTTCGATGCCGACCAGGCGATGGAGATCGCCAAAAAATTTCGCCAGGACACCTTCACGCTCGAAGATTTTCGCAAGCAGCTCCGCCAGGTCAAGAAAATGGGCTCCCTGGAGCAGATACTGGGCATGCTGCCCGGCATGGGAATGATGAAGGAACTCAAGAAGATGCAGGTGGACGAGAAGGAATTCGTCCGCATGGAGGCCATCATCAATTCGATGACCATGAAAGAGCGGGTCAATTCCGATATCCTCAACGCGAGCCGCAGGCGGCGGATCGCCGACGGAAGCGGGACGAGCGTCCAGGACGTGAACCGGCTGCTCAAGAGCTATGAGGATTCGCGCCGGATGATGCGCCAGATGATGGGAGTGGGCGGAGGCGCAACCAAGAAAAAGAAGGGCAAAATTCGGCGCAAAGGCTCCTTTTTTCCTTTCTAATTTAGAAATCGTGCGCTATATAAAGCAATTTGCTGTGTTTTCAAAAGAAGCGGTCCGGCCGGGACGGGTGCCTCCCGGCGAGGCTGGTTAATATAATTGTCAGTGTACCTTTAAGGCATAATATCCGGGCACGGCCCATTTTGAGCGGGAGGTTTAGAATAGAATGGCGGTTAAGATTCGTTTGGCCAGAGGCGGCAGAAAAAAAATGCCCTTCTACAGGATTGTCGTGGCATCCTCGGACTCGCCACGTGACGGCCGTTTCATCGAGAGGATCGGGATCTACAATCCGCTCCCCCAGGCAGCGGAAGTCCAGATCGACAAGGAAAGGCTCCAGTACTGGCTCGGACAGGGTGCCAAACCGACCGACACGGTTGCAAACCTGATTAAGAAACACGGCGGTTGAAAGGCCGGCTAGTCCTCTGATTTCATCACATTGGATTATTATTCGCAGCGCATACCTGTGGAGGCCATCATGTTGAAGGAACTGATCGAGTTTATGGCGCGGGCATTGGTTGACAATCCTGAAAAGGTGCGGGTTTCCGAAATCGAGGGCGAGCAGACCTCGGTCATAGAACTCAGGGTAGCCAAGGAAGACC
>LUZZ01000317.1 GCA_001603845.1 Syntrophobacterales bacterium Delta_01
AAAACCGGTTTGTGACCCATTCGGCTTCCAGGCTGCTCCCGAGCAAATTCAATTTCTACCTGACCTTACAGAGGTCCCATGGTAATTTGCGAAAGCCCGCCAAAAGCGGGCTTTAACTTTTTTTGACGGGCTGTTTTTCTGTCGTATATTCATATTATTCATGGACGGATATGGATGAGCGGCGGCCGGGCCGCGGCACGCGAGGCAGGTCCCCGATGAAAAAGACTGCGGTAATCGTTCAACTGGTAATGATCGCGGGGGTCGTTATCTATGGCACGGTGAGCCTTTTTATGGGAAATTTCGAAGCCGCCTACACTACGTTTCCCGTTCTTTTCTTTTTCTACATCTTCGTAGTGGCCAAGCAGAAGCGGCGCCAAAGCGCGCAGCAGGACGAACCCGGCCCGGATGATCCGGACCGGGAGCGCGACTAGCCCCCCGGCCGCAAGCGGCAGGAAATTTTTTAGCGGTTTTTTTCACCGCGCTTTTCCGCTAGACTCATCGGCACGGCGTTTTTGTCCGCTTTGCCCGTTTTCTTTTACTGCAAAGGCATTCAGGCATGAAAATCATCATCGGGTCGGACCACGCGGGGTTTGTACTCAAAGGGGAGATCGCCGACTTTCTCCGGAAGGAAGGCTTCGAAGTCCTGGACGTCGGCACCGACAGCACGGAATCGGTGGACTACCCGGTCTACGGGTTCCGGGTGGCGCGCGCCGTTGCGAAGGGGGAAGCCGAACGCGGCATCCTGGTGTGCGGCAGCGGCATCGGCATGTGCATGACGGCCAACCGGGTGCCGGGGGTGCGGGCGGTCACCGGCTACGAGCCGTTCGGCGCCAGGATGAGCCGCCGCCACAACGACAGCAACGTCCTGTGCATGGGAGAACGGTTTACCGGGCGAGACCTCGCTCTGGAGATCGTTGCGGAATGGATCAAGGAACCCTTTGAGGGCGGCCGCCACCAGAGGCGCGTCCGGCAAATGGACGATATCGGGCAGCCGGACTGAACGCCCGGAACGCGAAGGACGCGAAACCAAGCGTGACAGCCATTTCATTTTCCGTTCTTCCCACCTCCTGTTTTCCTGCCCGTTCTGCCCTTTTCCCGGTGGTTTCCGCGTTCGCACAGGGCTCCCGCGCCTTTGGGGGCCTTGCAAAAGGCTTCGTTTTCACTTGACATTCCGCCGACGCCCCTCATATACATCAAAGGTTTCAAACACTTCGACGGCGTAATGAAATGCAGGGCCGGCGGATGCGGCCGGCCTCTTGTTTTTCCATTTTTTTGTTACCGAAGGAGCAAAGATGACATTCCAGGAACTTATACTTGCGCTGAACAAGTTCTGGTTGGATAAAGGGTGCGTGATCCAGCAGCCGTACGACCTGGAAGTCGGCGCCGGGACCTTCAACCCCGCCACTTTCCTCAGGGTGCTGGGGCCGGAACCTTACAAGGTGGCCTACGTCGAACCGTCCCGGCGGCCCACCGACGGCCGTTACGGCGAAAACCCCAACCGGCTTCAGCACTACTACCAATACCAGGTCATCCTGAAACCCTCGCCCGATGATTCCCAGGGCATCTACCTGGAAAGCCTCAAGAGTTTCGGCATCGATCCCCTGGACCACGACATCCGGTTCGTGGAAGACGACTGGGAATCTCCCACGCTCGGCGCATCGGGCCTGGGGTGGGAAGTGTGGCTGGATGGAATGGAAATCACCCAGTTCACCTACTTCCAGCAGGTGGGGGGCATCCCGCTGAGCCCGGTGAGCCTGGAGCTGACCTACGGGCTGGAACGCATCGCCATGTACCTGCAGGGCGTCAACAACGTCTACGACCTCATCTGGTCGGGCGACGTCACCTACGGTGACGTCCACCACCAGGGGGAAGTGGAGTGGTCCCATTATAATTTCGAAGAGGCGGATATCGACATGCTCCTGAACCTCTTCAACATGTACGAGAAAGAATCGCTTCGCATGAACGAGCGCGGCCTGGTGCTTCCCAGCTACGATTATACGCTCAAGTGCTCGCACATTTTCAACCTGCTGGATGCCAGGGGCGCGATCAGCGTGACGGAGAGGACCAACTACATCGCCAGGGTTAGAAACATGGCCCGTCTGGTGGCTCACGCCTACGCCGCTCAGCGCGAACAGATGGGATATCCCCTTCTCAACAAGTGGCGTGTTTAGCGACAGGCGGAGGAAAAGATGGCAGAAGCTCTATTCTTGGAAATTGGAACCGAGGAAATACCGGCAGGCTACATAGTCCCCGCCCTGGAATCCATGGCCGCCCAGATGGTGCGTTTCCTGGACGAAAACCGGATATCCCACGGAGAGCCCGTGATGCAGGGCACGCCGCGCCGCCTGGTGCTGAACATCCTCGGGGTCGCCGTATCCCAGGAAGCGGTGACGGTGGAAGTCACCGGCCCTCCCAGGCAGGCGGCTTTCGACGCCCAGGGCCGCCCCACCAAGGCGGCGGAAGGATTTGCCAGGGGCCAGGGGGTGGCGGTGGAAGATCTCAAGATAAAGCAGACCCCCAAGGGCGAATACCTGTGCGTATCGCGCGAGGAAGCCGGGGTGCCCACCGCGGGTTTGCTGGAAAAGATGCTTCCCGACTTCATCGCCCGCATCCCCTTCCCCAAATCCATGCACTGGGGGTCGCACGGCGTGAACTTCGCCCGGCCCATGCAGTGGATCGTGGCCCTGCTCGGGAGCACGCCGCTCGCCGTCGAATACGGGCAGGTGAAAAGCGGGACGAAATCCATGGGCCACCGGTTCATGAGCCCGGAATGGATCGAGGTCACCGATTACGATAGCCACCGAGAAAACCTCAGGAAACACTTCGTCATCCTGGATATCGCCGAAAGAAAGCGCCTCATCGCGGAAGGTTCCGACGAGGCGGCGGCCGGCGTGGGCGGAACCATCCTCAAGGACGAAGACCTGCTCGACGAAGTGACGCAACTGGTGGAATTTCCGCAGCCGCTGGTGGGCCGGTTCGAGGAAAAATATCTCGAACTTCCGCCCGAACTGCTGATCACCGTCATCAAAAAGCACCAGCGCTACTTTGCCATCACGGGACCCGACGGGCGGCTGCTGCCCTACTTCGTCACCATTTCGAACACGGTCCCACGGGATTTCGACCTGGTTGCGGCCGGGAACGCCCGCGTGGTGAGGGCCCGGCTGGAAGACGCCCGGTTCTACTACCGGGAGGACCAGAAGGTGCGCCTGGATGACCGCGTCGAACAACTCAAGGGCGTGGTCTTCCACTCCAAGATCGGCACCAGTTTCGAGAAGGTCGAGCGGTTCGCCTCGCTTGCCGGCTACCTGGCGGAAAAGATCGCCCCCCATAGTATCCAGACCGTATTGCGGGCCGCGCGCCTTTGCAAGGCGGACCTGGTTACCGGCGTGGTGGGCGAATTTCCCGAACTCCAGGGGGTCATGGGAAAAACCTACGCCCTGCTCCAGGGAGAACCGCAGGCGGTGGCCGACGTCATCTTTGAGCACTACCTGCCCAACCGCGCCGGAGGCCCCGTGCCGGAAAGCATCGAAGGCGCGGTGGTGAGCATCGCCGACAAGATCGACACCATTGCGGCCTGTTTCGGCGTGGGGCTGATCCCCACGGGAACGACCGACCCGTTTGCGCTGAGGCGGCAGACGCTCGGAATTATCCGGATCGTTTTGGAAAGGCCGCTTCACATCTCGCTGGAAGCCCTCCTCGACCTGGCCCTGGAAAAACTTTCCGCAAAGCTTGCCAAACCGGCGGGGGAAGTAAAACAGGACGTCCTGGACTTCTTCCAGGGCAGGCTGCACCACTTCCTGGTGAGCCAGGAAGGCTACAGCCCCGACGTGGTGGAAGCCGCCCTGAGCGCCGGGATAGACGACCTGGTGGACGCCGCCGCCCGTGTGAAGGCCCTGGCCGGGTTTACCAGGAGGGCCGACTTCAATGCCTTGGCAACCGCTTTCAAGCGGGTCGAAAACATCATCAAGGAACCGGAAACCAGCACCGTCAACCGCGAACTGCTGCGGGTGGACGCCGAACAGGTCCTTTTCGACGCCGTGAACGGCACGCGGTCGGTGGTCGAAGGACTGCTCTCGAAGTCCGATTTTGCGGGAGCGCTGGAAGCCATGGCACAATTGAAAGCCCCCATAGACGGGTTTTTCGATTCGGTGCTCGTCATGGACAAGGACGACTCGGTGCGGCGAAACCGTCTCGCCCTGCTCACCGGAATCCAGGGGCTTTTTGCGCAGATGGCCGATTTCAGGAAAATTCAGACCTCCTGACCCCGGCCCTGCAGCTCGAACCCTTTTTGTCGAAAGTTTTGTCGAAAGCGGCCGGTGCGGACAATCTCCGTACCGGCCGTTCTTATCCCCTCCCCCCGCCGAAAAATCGACCCGTACGATAATAGCAACTGGTAAATCGGCCGACAGGACTTAGATTTTTTGCTGGAAGGCCCAGTCGCAGAAGTGCGAACGTGCTTTCCGGATTTTTTTCGATTTGCGCGATTTGACAACGATGATGCCACCCACATATCAATCAAGGAGGGGCATACCATGCAGGATAAACGTACGCTACACATGAAAGTCCAGGAACAGTGCGACTGCTTCGCCACCAGCGACCCGCTGAGGGAGATGGCCGCCCTGAAAAACGAGCCGGATTCCGAGGAAGGGGCGCTCAAGTGGATCGCCCTGGCGGTCCTTCACGGGATCAACGCCAACGCCAAAAAGATATCCATCGCGCGGGACAACGACGGAAGCGTTTCCGTTACCGCCAAGTACCGGAAATCGGAGCTTCCCGCCCCCTCTGCCGCGGTGGGGAACAGGATATTCGACGTGGTGAAGGGCATCACGCATATAGAAGAAGAAAAAGGAAAGGTGCCCGTGGTCATCGGTGTGCGGGACAGCAGCGTCGATCTGTGCGTCAGGGTCGACCAGGACGGAAAAGGCGAGGAAGTAGTGCTGGAATTTGCGGAATAGCCGCGGTTCCCGACCCGGCAGCGCTGGGCCTTCCGGCAAATGTTTCCCGGAAGGTCCCGGTCGTAAATCGTTGGCAAGGTCTACGGGAAAGAGGAGTGCCCGATGAGGAAGATTACCGCTCTTTTCGCCGCGGCCGCATTGCTGGCTTTGTGGACAGGCATGGCGGCAGCCGCGAACCACCAGGTTAAAATTCATCACAAACACGGAATAGGAAAGTATCTGACGGACGCCAAAGGCATGACCCTGTATTGGTTCACGAAAGACTCTCCGGGCCACAGCGCCTGCGCCGGAAACTGCCTGGAACGATGGCCTGTTTACTACCGTGAAAAAGTAAAACCCCCCAAGGGGATCAAGGCCAAAGACTTCGGGACCGTCACCAGGGAAGACGGGAAAAAGCAGACCACTTTCCGGGGATACCCGCTCTATTACTGGGCAGGCGACAAGAAACCGGGGGATACGTTCGGCCAGGCCGCAAACAATGTCTGGTTCGTGGTCAATCCCCACAAGTTTCCGCCGAAAAAATAGCGGGGGCGTTGTCGTTCCGGTTCCGCCGCCGGGCCGGTTCCGCTCTGGTTTGGCTCGTTCCCGAATTCCGCTGGTTCCGAAGCTCCTCACCCTCCCGGTCTCTACTTCCACACTCCCCTTTCTTCCGCTGAAGCGGCGCCAATAGCTCCAGATTGAAGTGGCAACCGTCTTTCCAGGGTGTCGGGGACGGGCACGGCCTCTTTGTGCCCACCGCTTTGCATTCCGAACGGCAGGGACGACTGTTGCCCGAAAACAATACTATCGATCCCATTGCCGTGCCCGGTGGGATCGCTTCTATGCGTCACCCCGGCAGTGTTTGTGGGCCGGGGTCCGGTGTCTTTTCCGCATGAATGACTCATACCCGAGACGGCCCAAAGATGAAGCCGCCGGGTTCCCGCCCAAAAGCACTGCGGGGATGACGATTGCGGAGGTTTGCCCTTAATTGGTGAAGTCCCACGTTCGGGCGGCCCCGGACACGTGCCCCCGTTTCCTCGAACAAGAAACCCCGCCGGATCGCGGCGGGGTTTCGATGAAAAACATGCCGAAAACTTGATTTTTTAATGGCTTGCGCCGGCCGCCTGCGCCTGGTCCGCAACGGGTTCGGGCGTTTTTACTTCCGAGGCGGCATTGTCTTTGCCCAGGATCACCCCGTCGGCCGTGATCTGCTCGAACGCCACGCCGTCAAGGTCCGGGATGAACTGCACGGCTTCTTCCAGCACCGCGGTGCGGCTCTGCACCTTGAGTTCGGGGTTCAGTTTCTCCAGCAGCCCGTTCAGCAGGTCGAAATCCGACTGCGTATCGCCGGGGCTTGCCAGCGTCCTTTGCAGCAACTGCATCCGCCTCTCGGAATTTATGGCGGTGCCGTCTTTTTCCACGAAGCTGGCGGCCGGGAGCACCAGGTGCGCCACGTCGGAGGCGCGGCTTTTCACGGTGTCTTCCACCACCAGGAATTCGAGCTTTTCGAGGGCTTCCCGCACCTGCTGCTCGGGCATCCCGAGCTGGTAGGGATCGACGCCTATCAGGTACAGGCCCTTGAGGCTGCCCCTTTCGATCGCCGAAAACATCTCCGGCCAGCTCATTCCCTGCTTGTTGGGCAGGTCGGCGCCCCAGGTCTTCGACGCCGCCTTCCGGGCGGCCGAACCCACGGTGTTGAAGCCCGGCAGGTATCCGGGCAGCGCCCCGAATTCCGCCGCGCCCTGGGCGTTGCCCGCGGCCCCCAGGACAAACAGGGTGTTGCGGGCCGCGTTGGCGGTGTTGACCAGTTGCTGGAGCAGGCAGCACGTGTGGTAGAAGCTTTCGTTGACCGG
>LUZZ01000028.1 GCA_001603845.1 Syntrophobacterales bacterium Delta_01
TAGTCGTTGTGGCGGTCGAGAAGTTCGTCCGTTTTCCAGGGGAAACCGAATACCACCGAATAATCGACGCAGTTTTCGTCCATGGAATCGATAAGGTCCTGGACGCTTGCCATCTTCGCCTTCGGCGATCCGTACAGGAGACGAAACTCCGGTTCTCCGGAAAAAAAACGCTCGCGAGCGGAAATCACTTCCGGAGGGAAAATATGAGTATGCACGTCGACAACCATCGTTGCACCCTTTAGTATTCAGCGTTAAATAGGAACCCGGTATCGGGTCCGCGCCTGCAACAGCATGCGCCTATGCCGGTTGTACTTAATTTCGCAGCCGTTCGCAAGGGCGGTAACAGCCCATTCGGCCATCAGGAGCGATAATGTCAAACGAAATGGAAACAGTGGCCCGCCGCGCGATCTTCGGGGCGGGCGAAATAATCCGGGAACATATCGGCCGGGTTTCGGATTCGTGGATTCAGAACAAGGGCCCCTCCGACTACGTGACGGAAGTGGACCGGCGCTGCGAGGCGCTGATCATGGGTCTCATCCGCGACCGCTTTCCGGACCATCATATCATGTCGGAAGAAACGGATAACGACGGGCTCCTGCCGGGCTACACCTGGGTGATCGATCCCCTGGACGGCACCACCAATTTCATCCACGGGTTCCCGTTCGTGGCGGTATCCATCGCCGTGTGCAAAGATAAGAAGCCCGTGCTCGGCCTGGTGCTGGACCCCATACGAAACGAGCTTTTCTCGGCGGTGGAGGGCGGGGGAGCGTTTCTCAACGGCAGGCCCATACGGCTCAGGGCCGGCGTCTCGCTGGAAAAATCCCTGCTCGCCACCGGGTTTCCTTTCCGCATTCTGAACTACCTGGATGACTACCTGAACGCGTTCAGGCGCATTTCACCCAAAGTGAGCGGCATCCGGCGGGCGGGCGCGGCGGCGCTGGACCTGGCTTACCTGGGGGCGGGAAGGGTGGACGGGTTCTGGGAAATAGGCCTCAAGGCGTGGGACATCGCCGCCGGGGCGCTCATCGTGCAGGAGGCCGGGGGCAGGATCAGCGATTTCAGGGGGGAGGAAAACCACCTCCAGAACGGCAATGTGGTCGCCGGGACTCCTGCCGTCTATCCGTTCCTGCTCGAACAGGTGGGCCGCTGGATCGTGCCGGCGTTCGATGCGCAGGAGGTCTGAACCGGGCCGGGGTGGAGGAAATTTGCGAAATTTTCAGGAAAAGGATCTGGCATGGACCTTTTGTTCGGGATTGTCATTTCCCTGGTTGCCGTGGTCGTCGTAACGGCGCTCTTTTCCTACTCGTTTTTCTGGTACGAAATGTGGGAGCCGTCCCGCCGCCAGGGGCTTGCCGCTTCCGGCAAAAGCCTGCCCCGGATGATGCTCTGCGGCATCGCTTCCGCCGTGGGCAGCATATTCCTGGTGGTCCTGCTGTATCCCGCCGGTTTTTTCCGCTGCGTCCGCAGGCCGAAAACACCGTCCGCAACCGGGCCTGTGATCGTCCTGGTGCACGGCCTCTACCATAATGCCGGCGCCTGGCTGGTGATGAAGCGCCGCCTCGCGAAGGCCGGCCTGGGCAATGTGTTCGCGTTCCAATACGGGAGCTTTTTCACCTCGTTCGACAGGGTGGTCCAAAAATTCGAAAAATTCCTGGAATCCCTTCCGGCCTCTCCGGACCGGCCCGTAATCGTCGTGGGACACAGCCTGGGCGGGCTGGTCGCCAGGGCCTGGTTCCAGGACGGTGCCCGCGGCCGGGCGCCGGCGGGCGTCGTGAGTCTCGGGACCCCGCACCGGGGATCGAAAATGGTGGCCTTCGGCATTGGCGCGCTCGCCAAGAGCATCGGGTTCGGCGAACCGCTTTTCGAAAGGCTCAACCGGGTCGAGGCGCCTCCGGCTTGCGGGGCGACGGCCGTTTTTTCTCCCACCGACAACCTGGTGCTGCCCCCCGAGTCTCTTCGCCCCCCTGCGGGCTGGGATTCGTACGAAACCTCTCCTATGAGCCACATCGCCATGCTCTACTCGAAAGAAGTGGCCGGAAAGGTCGTGGAAATAGTAGAAAGATGCGGCCGCCGGGACCGGCCGTAGACGACATCCCGGCCATGGGAGGCGGAGCCGGGCGCCCTCCGGATCAAAAAATTCACTACTCTTGGTTGTTAAGTAAAATCAAACATCTGCCGATAGACATATCCGGATGGCTTCGAGCGTGGACTCCGGAACAGGCGGGGGGGGCCGCCCGATTTCAAGAGGAAATGGGACACTCCGGGCTGATGTACGGGATATTAGGTATTATCTTACAACCAATCCTGATCTTCCCCCGATCGGCGACTGTGCCGGAATGTCCGTTCCCGGGAAAGCGCTTGGCTCAAAGATTGTGGGATTACGATATCATGCGGGACAGAGCCGGCTCAGAAATCGATCCGACTTTGAGGATAAATGCTTCCGGTTGGGTTTAAATCGCAAACCGATTGGGCTATAATTATTAACTTCAACCTCTCACGGTTGACTTCGATGGTGACCCTATGCTAATAGACGCGCGGAATTTTTCTTGTCGAAGGGATTTGAATTTGAATCAAAACCCCAGTGAACTCCCCCTGCAGCAGGATTTCGTCGTTGCCAACAAGCTGGGTATCCACGCTCGCGTTGCGGCTCAGATCGTCAAGGTGGCCAGCCAGTTCGAGTCGGAAATCATCATCTCCAAGTGCGATGTGGAGGTCAATGCGAAAAGCATTCTGGACCTCATGACTCTGGTGTGTCCGCATGGGAGCAGGATCCACATTACCGCGAGAGGCCCCGACGCTTCCGAGGCAATCAATGCGCTGGCGGCCCTGTTTCAAACCAAGTTCGGCGAACCATGATCGATTTCCACTGTTTATATTCTTTCCTGCCACTTGAAAATGGAATATGAAGAATAAGCCCTAGAGGGGCTTATTCTTTTTTTACAAGAGAAAGACGCCTTGAATAACCAGTCTCCAATGATCATGAACGGCATCGGGTCCTCACCCGGCATCGCCATTGGAAAAGCGTTCGTCGTCGAACGCGGCAGGATACAAATAGCCCAATATAACGTGTTCGGTGAGGAGGCTGTGGCGGCGGAATGCGCACGATTTCAGGATGCCATACTGCGCGCCGAATCGGAACTGGAAGCGATCAAGAAGACCATCCGGTCCGAATTCCGGGACCTGGTGCACATCCTGGAAGTGCAGCAGATGATCCTGCGGGACCGGTCGATTTACGACGAATCGTTGGACTACATCAGGAAGGAGCGCCTGAACGCCCAACTGGCCCTTCAGAAGTCCCTGACCAAGGCCAGGGAGCTGTTCGGGGCTCTCAATGACGAATACGTGCGCAGCCGCATTGCGGACGTGGACGCCGCCGGCGAAAGGGTGATGCGGATCCTGGCGGGCCAGGAGTATTCCAGCCTGGACACCATCCGCGAACGGGTGGTCCTGGTGGCCCACGAACTTTCTCCGTCCGATGCCATCCAATTGCAGATAGAGCGCACCCTGGGCATCGTGACCGAGGTCGGCGGCCGCACTTCGCATACCTCCATCATCGCCCGGTCTCTCAACATCCCGGCGGTCATCGCCGTGGAAAACGCCACCAGGCTCATTTCGAGCGGCGATATCCTTGTGGTCGACGGTACCACCGGGCGGGTCACGATCAATCCGTCCGAGAAGGAAATCGCCTTTTACGCCGAGCGCCAGATCCAGATCGAAAGCTACGTCAAGGAGATCAGCCGACAGGCGCACCTGCCGGCTCGGACCCGCGACGGGTACAGCGTGGCGGTGGAGGCCAACGTCGAGCTGCTGGAAGAAATCGTCGCGGTACGGGACAACGGCGGGGAAGCCATCGGACTTTACCGGACGGAATTTTTCTTCATGAACAGGGCGGACATGCCCGACGAGGAAACGATTTTCCGCGACTACCGGGATCTTTCGGAACTGATGGCTCCCAGTTGCGTCACCATCCGCACCCTGGACCTGGGAGCGGAGAAGCTCTCGTCGTGGTATCCCAGGCTCGAAGAGGTGAATCCCGCCCTGGGGTTGCGTTCCATACGGCTTTGCATGCACTATCCCGAGCTGTTCAAGACGCAGCTCCGGGCGATCCTGCGCGCATCCGCCGCCGCCCGGAACATCCGGCTGATGTTTCCGCTGGTTTCGGGCATCGGGGAATTGCGGCAGGCCAAGCAAATGCTCTATGAAGTCCGGGACGAACTGGCTTCGGAAGGCATTCCCTTCGACGAAGCGATGCCGGTGGGGGTCATGATCGAGATGCCTTCCGCGGTGGCCGTTGCCGACATGCTGGCCCGCGAGGCCGATTTCTTCAGCATAGGCACCAACGACCTCATCCAGTACAGCATCGGGATCGACCGGTCCAACGAGCACGTGGCCTACCTGTTCGAGCCGCTTCATCCCGCCGTGCTCCGGTTCATCAAGCAGACCGTGGATGCCGGCCACAAGGCGGGAATCCCGGTGGGGCTGTGCGGGGAGATGGCCGGCGAACCGCTTCATGTGCCCATTCTTCTCGGCTTTCAGGTGGATTCGCTGAGCATGAACCCGCAGTCTCTGCCCAGGGTGAAAAATCTCATCCGGCAATCCTTCATGAAAGACTGCCGCAAACTGGCCCGAAAGGTGCTCCGGCTCAGCACCGCCCAGGAAGTGAACCGGTTTTTGGAAAAGACCATAAAGAAAATTCTCCCGGAAGAATTCCGGGTATTCGGCCCGAATTCCTCCTATTACGGAGAGGCACCCAAGGTGTTGAGGTCATCCCGAAAGTGATTCGCCGGGGCGGCAGGAGAGGGACTTTCGCTTAAATGGCAAAGACTAAAGGCGAGAGCGAAAACATACGCATTGTCAGCCAGAACAAGAAGGCATTCCACGACTACGAAATAACCGAAAGGTTCGAAGCCGGAATGGTCCTTCTGGGCACGGAAGTGAAGTCGCTCCGGGAAGGGCGGGCCAATCTCAAGGACAGCTACGCCCGTGTGAAGAAAAACGAGGTTTTCATCTACGGGCTTCACATCAGCCCGTATTCGCACGCCACCTACGACAACCACGACCCGGAAAGGGTAAGGAAACTCCTGCTGCACCGGCTGGAAATAAAAAAGCTTCTCGGAAAAACCCAGGAGCGCGGCTTTTCGCTGATTCCCTTGAAACTGTATTTCAAGGACGGTAAGGCGAAAGTGGAAATCGCCCTGGCCAGGGGCAAGAAGGAATACGACAAGCGGGAGAGCATCAAGCGCAAGGAAGAAGCCCGCGAACTGGACCGCATGCGCAAGCACAACAAGATATCCTGAACAGTCCCGTTTTTTTTAGCGATCCCTTACGATATCGACGACGGTGATTTCCGGCGGAGCGAGCACCCGGATGGGAGGGCCCCAGGTGCCGGAACCCCGGCTGGTATACAGGACGGAGCCTTTTCCCAGAAAATAGGGGCCGTTTTGATAGGGGTAGATCATTTCCGCGAAATACCGGAAGGGATAGAGCTGTCCGTAGTGGGTGTGGCCCGACAACTGGAGGTCGAAAAGACCCAGGCTTTCGGGGTCGGGGCGGTGTTTCAACAGCACGGTAAAAAGCCCGTTTTGCGCCGCTTTTAGAAGCGTCGTTTCGTCCTTGGTCCCGTCCGGAACGGCGGCGGGATCGTCCACCCCGGCGATGTTGATCGTATTCCCGACCGTTTGGACCTCCCCGCGCAGCACGGAAAACCCGAAGGCCTGTTCGGCCTGAACCGACGAGGAAAGGCCGGCGTATACTTCGTGGTTTCCGATCACGGCAAACTTTCCCAGCCCGGGGGTAAAATCCGCGAACAGGGCCGGAAGGCCGCGGATGCTGTCGATGTCTCCGTCAACGAGGTCGCCGGTGCTCACCAGCAGGTCGGGATGCTGCGCCTTGACCTTATCGAGGATGTCCGCCATCCTGCCTCTGCCCACCATGAGCCCCAGGTGTACGTCCGATATCTGGGCGATCCGGAGTCGCTCGACCCCTTCGGGCAGTTTGGACGTCCGAAGCGTGAATCTTTCGACCCGCACGTTCCGGGCGTCGATATACCCGTAAATATTGATGGCCAGGACCGCTCCGAGAACGGCGACGGTGGCCGCGCGGCCGCTCAGGGAAGGCAGGGAGAAGCCGGTGAGCGTTCCCGCCAGGTGGAACAGGACAGAGACCGCCCCTACCAGCAGAAAACACCAGAAGGCGTAAAAAATAAACCCCGTCCACGAATAACCCGCGCCTGCGGCGAGGACCGCCATCCAGTGGTTGCCGCTTTTTTCCAGCAGGCGGGCGGCGATGGGCGCCAGAATCATGGCGGCGAAAAAGAGCAGCAGCAGGGCATGGCAGGGCCACCACCTGCCGGGCAGAAGGACCTTCACCCGCATGTAAACGAAGGCGTGCATGAGGGCGTACACGGATAGGACTGCAAGGAGGAATTTGATCATCTGCCGCCTGGGACCCGGAACACCACTTATCCCCGGTGCCGGGAAGTTGGTTTTTCCGTTGTGTTTGCGCCTGAAGATTGTCAGTCCATCGGACCGGCGACCCGGAACACCTCTTCGACCGAAGTCAGCCCTTCCTGGATCTTTATCGCTCCGGCGATGTGGAGCGGATACATCTGCTCCTTTTGCGCCTGCTGGCGGATCTTGGTGAGGTCCGAGTCGGGTTTGATAAGATTGCGAATGGCGGGGGTGATTGTCAACATCTCGTAGATGCCGATTCTTCCGAGATAGCCGGTTTCCCGGCATTCCAGGCAGCCGGCGGGGCGGAAAATGGAGTCGCCCTTTTCGATCTGCCAGGGGGTGACCAGCGAATTCCAAAGCTCGTCGTCGATATTTCCGGGCTGCCGGCAGTGAGGGCAGAGGGTGCGCACCAGGCGCTGGGCCACGACTCCCAGCAGGGTGGCCCGGATCAGGTAGTGGGGGACCCCGATGTCCATCAGCCGGATGATCGCCGACGGGGCATCGTTGGTGTGGAGGGTGGAAAAAACCAGGTGGCCGGTGAGGGCCGCCTGGATGGCCATTTCCGCGGTTTCAAGGTCCCGCACCTCCCCGACCATGATGATGTCCGGGTCCTGGCGCAGGAAGGTGCGGAGCCCGCTGGCGAAATCCAGCCCGATGATGGGATGCACCTGCATCTGGTTGAACTTGGGCTCCACCATTTCGATAGGGTCTTCGACCGTGCAGACGTTGACCTCGGGCCGGGCCAGGTATTTGAGCGTCGAATACAGGGTGGTGGTCTTTCCCGACCCGGTGGGGCCGGTGACCAGGATGATGCCGTACGGCGAGCTGACCATTTTTTTCCACGCCGCCATCTCGCGTTCGGTAAACCCCAGTTCCTCGAAGCCTCTTATGGTGACTTCGGGATCGAAGATACGCATCACCAGCTTTTCGCCGAACACCGTGGGCATGGTGGAGAGGCGCAGTTCGACCTCGTTTCCGGCGGGAGCCTTGGTCTTGATGCGTCCGTCCTGGGGGCGGCGCTTTTCGGCAAGGTCCATGCGGCCGAGCACCTTCAACCGGCTTATCACCGCGCCCATGACCACCGTGGGAAGCTGGTAGACCAGGTGCAGGACGCCGTCGATGCGAAATCGCACGTCACTGTCGTCGCGCCGGGGTTCGAGGTGGATGTCGCTCGCCCTCTGGTCGAAAGCGTACTGGAGCAGCCAGTCCACGATGTTGACGACGTAGCGGTCGTTGGCGTCAAGTTTGCCGGACCGCCCCAGCTCGATCATCTGTTCGAGGTTCATCGTGGCGCCAAGGCGGGTGCTGTCCGCCCTGCCGAAGGCGCGCCGCACGGATTCGGTAAGGGCGTAGAACTCCACCAGGTACCGGCTTATGTCGTTGGGGTTGGCCAGGACCCGGAGGATGTTTTTCTTGAGTACCCGCGCCAGTTCCTCCTCCCACTGGGTGTCGAAGGGATCGGCCGTTGCGATGGTCACCGAATCCGCGGACACCTCCACGGGCAGGAGTTTGTAGCGGGACGCGTAGGCGTATGGAATCAGGGAGGTGACGGCCGTCACGTCCACCTTGAGGGGGTCGATTCTTTGAAAAGGGAGCCCCGTTTTCTTCGCAAGCCACAGCAGCAGGAAATCCAGGGTGATGGGATCGTGGGGCGGTGCGGTGCGGGTGAGGCGTTTTTCGGAAACGGCCACCAGGGGATGCACCTGGGCCTTGTCCTTGCCGGAAGGCTGCTTGGATACCCTGTCGTAGTCGGTTTTGGAGATGATTCCGTCCTGGAAAAGGGCACGGAGAATGTTTTGCGCGTTGAACCCGTTTGCGTGCCCGCTGTTTTCCATCCTGTGCGCGATCATTGCTGTGTGTCCCGTGCCGGTGCGCTCCGGCGTCTCGATGAAATTCTATTCCGTTTTGCCTTGGACCGTCTCAGATAGTTATCGGCATTTTGAGAGAAATGGATTTCTTCTTTTTTGAAAAACGTTCGCGGGCATACACCGGGGGCGCATGCCCGGAAACGGCGGCGGGCGGCAGGAATGGACATTTACCGACGGCGTGAAGTTCAAGCGTTTCGGAGCGACTTCATTTCGGAAACAATCCGGGAGGACAGGCTCCCGCGGTTCGTTTTCCTACCGGCCCGCGGCCCCCGCACCCAGTTTAAACCAGGTACAATATAGATATGATAACACCGATGGTAACCACGATCCAGCGCAGCGCGACGGGGGATACCCGGCCCGCCAGGCGGCCGCCGATGGACCCTCCCACCAGGGCGCCCACCGCCATCACCAGCGCCGCCGTCCACACGACCTTGCCGGAAAACACGAAAAACAGCGCCGCCGCGATATTGGTGAATAACGATATCAACTGCTTGATGGCGTTGATGCGGGTGAGGGTGTCGTTGATCACCAGTCCCAGGGCCGCCAGCACGATCACCCCGAGCCCCGCGCCGAAATAGCCGCCGTAGATCGAGGCCAGGCCCACGGTGAGGGATTCCACCAGCAGGTATTCCTTACCCTGGTCTCCATCCTGGCCGATGCGGCCCAATATCCAGTTGCGGACCACCCCCTGCACCGCCAGGAGCCCGGAAGCGAGGAGGATGAGAAACGGCACCAGGCTTCGAAACGTCTTTTCGCCCGTTTCCAGGAGCAGCAGGCCGCCGAGGATCCCGCCGACGACCGAAACGGCGGCCAGCACCGCCAGCCGGCCCTTCTTGGACGGCAGATCGTTGATCTGGGCGAACGTGCCCCCCAGGTAGCCGGGGCACAGCGCAACCGTATTGGTGACGTTGGCGGCGACCGCCGGGATGCCGAGAGCGGTGAGCGCGGGGAACGTGATGAGGGTGCCGCCGCCGGCCAGCGCGTTCACCGCGCCTCCGGCAAGGGCCGCAAATCCGATGATGACGAATTCAAGTCCGCTCAATTTCAAAAAGTCCTTTTCAACAAGAGTGGCAGCAGGGAGATACGGCTCGATTCGAATCGGCAGCCTTTGACTCCGGAATCCTTTTCCGGAGCCCGGTAATCTAACCCGTTCCCCCGGCCCGCGAATAGTAAAATCTGCCATTCGGCGAATTTTTTATCGTCGAAATTCTACCGCGGGTCCGCCCGCACGGGTTGTTTAGCGTCGGCCGCCATGCGGGAGTGAAGTTGCAAAAGCTTGCCAATTTTTCACAAAAATGTGAAATTACTTCCCGATGCGCTTTGTGCCGTACCTTAATCCTTTTCGTGTTGGAGAACCGTGATGTCTTTTCTTATCGGATTGTTCGCCGGGGCTTTCGGGGGGCTGGTGGGCCTTGGCGGCGGCGTGATCATGATTCCGCTGATGGTGAGCTTTCTCAAGCTGTCGCAGCATCGTGCCCATGGGACCAGCCTCGTTGCAATCGTTTTTACCGGCATAGTAGGGGCCGTGACCTATTACTTGCACGGTGCGGTTAACCTGAAGTTTGCACTCATCGTGGCCATCGGGGCCATCCTCACCGCCGGCCCCGGCGCCCGTTTCGCCAACAGCCTGCCGGAATGGAGGCTCAAGCGGTCCTACGGCGGCTTCGTGATCTTCGTTTCCGTGATGATGCTCGTAAAGAAGTACATTCCGCATATCGACACGTATTTTGTCAGTGAGGTGTCAAAAATCGCCGTCCTGCTGATATCCGGGATGTTCGCCGGTTTTCTTTCGGGCATGATGGGAATCGGGAGCGGCACGATCATGGTCCCCACGCTGGTGTTCTTTCTCGGCCTCAGCCAGCAGGCCGCGCAGGGTACGGCGCTGCTGGTGATGGTGCCCGCGGGGGCCGTCGGCGCATGGACTCATTTCAAGCTGGACAACGTGCAAAAAGACCTGCTGGTGGGGCTCATCGTGGGAATCGTTGCGGGGACCGGCCTTGGAGGGGCCATGGCCAACCGGATGCCGGAATTTTACCTGAGGCTTCTGTTTGCCGCAGTGCTGATCTGGACGGGGGTGCGCTACCTCCGGGCGCGCGCACCGGAAAAAACCGCCGCGGTGGATGCAAAAAACGCGGTGACGGCCGTTCGAGACTCCGGGAGCGGTCCGGTTTGAGCCGCGAAGGCATTGAAAAAAGTGAAAAGCGTATCTCGAAGACGAAAAATGCAGCCCGAGGGCTGCATTTTTCGTTCGGCGGGGTTTGAAGCGGCCCGGTCAGGCCGCGAAGCCGAACTGAACGATGAGTTCGTTGTAAAGAGTCGTGCCCAGAAAGGCCCTGAATTTTTGCGTCTGGTGGCACCGCGACCGGTACTCGTCCCAGAATTCTTCGAACATGGAAACATCGACCTCGGCGCCCTCGAAGAACTCGGTGCGCTGGTACTCGCCGTAATAGCCCTTGAGCATCTCGCAGCCCGAGGCGTCGAGGATGAGCATGAACAGGACGTCGGAGGCGGTGAGCCGTCCCTCTTCGGGAGGTACGGCAACGTAGACGTTGACCTGCTTGCCCGGCCGTTTGATCAGGCACTTGTACCGCTTGGCCTCCTTATTGCCGGGTTCGCCCTGCGGAGGACTGCCCCTGCCTATCCTGCTCAACTGCATGGAAATATTGTTTTGGGATATAAAACTCTCCAGAGCAGCCATGTTATTCATATTTCCCCTCCCAATCCGGCGTGATGAATATCGCTCTCGAAAGAGACGGTAATCAAAGCCGCCGTAGTAATACCGCTGACTGAGAAGGTGAATACAGGAAACCATAAAGCAAATATATGGGGTGAAATGAGT
>LUZZ01000318.1 GCA_001603845.1 Syntrophobacterales bacterium Delta_01
GCTGTTGACTTTAGGGGCGACGCTCCATGAACTCCCCTCCCTTGGCGGGAGGGGCAGGGGGTTGATATCGCTCAGTTTTTCACCCCCACCCTGCCTCCCCCATCAAAGGGGGAGGAGCTAAAGTCAACGGCATTGTGGGGGGGTACGGGGGAAAACATTTCCCCCGCTCTTTTTCGTTGGAGTGTGGATTTCATGCCGGAACGGCCCAGGGTGGCTCCCCAAGCCCGGCATTCAGCACGAAACCCTGTGCCACCGGTTAACAGAACCCGGCGCTTCGGCCTGTGTCCGCCGAACCTCCGCCCGAGCAGATCCATCCCCCTTCGATTCAATTGGTGGGGCTCGCGGCTAACACTTTCAATTTATCGAGGAAAAACTGCTCCTTATCCCGCTGCCCCAGCGCCTTGTGGCACGCTGCGATCTGTTGAAGCGCATTGGGGGAGTGCTGGAATTTCATCAGGCTCGAAAGCGCATCGCTGAACTTCCCAAGGTTCATGTGGCTCACCCCCAGGCAGAGATGCAGCGGTTCATCCTCCGGAAAAAGCCGGATGCCCTCCGTAAGCAACTCGATCGATTCCCTGTACTCCCGATGCCGCTGCCTGATCATTGCCAGCCCCAGGTAGGCACGGGCGTGAGCGGAATAGCTCAAGGCCCTCTTGAAAAGCCTGACCGCAATCGCTTCCCTGTCCGGGATGGCGTCGATGGCGGCATAATCCCCATGGCTAAACGTCATTCCAAGCCGTGAAAGGAAATCGGCGTACAAGGGGTGGAATTCCTCGATATCTTCGAGTTCTATCGCATCGACAAAAGACGGGAGGCCTTCATAGAAGGCCTTTCGCAACCGGTCTCTGAATGCCAGGACATCCTCGTTCGCCAGAGCCGGATCCGTTTCGAGGTAGAGGATATCCTCTATGGGATGGAGCCATACCTCATCCGTGATCTGCATTCTTTCTTTTACGTCGTCGTAGAGGGCCGTACCGGGGAAAACCCGCAGGACATAGAAGATAACGCTGAGAGGCTTAATCTTGCGAATGAGTTCCTCGGTTTCGCCTATCGTTGCCGGCGACTCGCCCGGGCACGCATAGATGAGGTAGGCGCGGGGCAGGATGCCGTAGCGCGTCGTCAGGGAAAAAGCCCTCTCGACCTGCTCGTTTTTAATCCTTTTGTTAAGCGTCTTTCGTATCTTTTCAGATCCGCTTTCGACCCCGTAACTGATCTGGATGCATCCCGCCTTTCGCATCCAGTAGAGTATCTCTTCGTCCACGTTGTTGACGTGGGAAATGGCGTACCACGATATGGCGAGGCCGCGGTTCAGGATTTCTTTGCAGACACCTATCGCCAGGTCTTTTTTCATGGTGAAGATGTCGTCCGAGATGTAGAAAAAGCTAACCCCCTTCCGGTAGAGGAGATCCAGTTGGTCCACGAAATACGAAACGGAATGGAACCTCACCTTGTGTCCCCAGAATCGAGGCGATCCGCAGTAAGTGCAATTTCCGGGGCAGCCCCTGGTCAGGGACAGGTGCTGGTACGTGAAGTACCGGGCGGGGTTGGGCAGTTGGTCCAAATCCGGAATGGGATCGGCCGGCGCGGTTCGAACGATTTGGGACCCGTTCCTGAAAGCGATCCCCTTGATGGCGGCGAGATCGCCCCGGGAGCCCTTGTCGAGGGACCTGACCAGCTCCAGGAAACTATACTCTCCCTCCCCCAGCACGACATAGTCGATCTCCCGGAAGTGCCGCAGGAAATGGTCCCACAGGAACGTCGCGCCCACTCCCCCGAAAACGATCTTTGCCTCCGGGTTTACTTCCTTTGCGATTCGTGCGGTCTCGATGCCGCCCCAGCGATTGGCGTTGAATACCGAAATTCCTACGATGTCGGCGTTTTTCCGTGCCAGTATTTCCCTTATGCTTTGGGGATTGCGGCCGTTGCGGTAAAGATTCAATATTTCCGCGTCGTAACCCTCGTGGAGCAGAAGCGCGGCAAGGTAGTAAAGCCCCATCGGGACAGCGCTGATGTTCTCCTCTTCATTGCGTTCCTCGATAAAGTACGGATAGACGAGCAGAATCTTCATAGCTCTCCCATTTCCCGGCGGAGTTCGCCCAACATAGGCCGAAGCGCAGGGATTTATCAACCGGTGGCACGAGGTGCCGTGCTGAATTCTCAGTTTGTGCGAACGTTGTTATCAGTTCCCAGTGTAACCGGAGTTTTCCTTTTGAGCACGCTTAGTTTTTGCCGCTGCACGGCGGAAGTACGTCTGCTGTTTTCGGTCGCATGATTGAATCGGTCGCGAGAAACGGCGTGGCGTCGTTCGGGCCGAAAAAGGAAAGCACGAAAGAGTCACCCGGAGCGTCGCCGAGAGTGAGATCAAGGCTGATGGTGATCAGGTTCCCGGCGCTCTCGTTGTTGCCGGGACACAAATCGGGATCGCCCAAATTTCGGCCAAGAAGATCCTCTTCTTGTGCTTAGCCCCCGCGGGATTATTCTCGAAGTGGTTACAGAACTCTGGAGGGAGTGCAGGCGGAATTGACGAGATCACCTTCGCCTTTTCAAGCATGGAGAAAACACCAGCAAAACCGGAAGCACGAGCAACGTGAGGGGCAGGTTCAGAATCAGGCCCGCCCCCCTTTGAAAGATTCAACCAATTGCGTCAATGTTAGTGCCCTTGCCCATCGCAGCGTTGAATGCTTTTGCCGTGGCATCCGTCGCTTCCGGCGTAAAACCACCATTGAGTTTTTCTGCCAATTTTGTTGCTCTGGACTCCGCAGCTTCGACTGCAGGGCTGTCCCCATCCGGTGCAGTCTTCTGAAGGCAAGCGCCAGTAGTCGAACCGAGACCGGTAATACTCATTTTTCCCTCCTAAAAAGATTTTTGGTGGACGATTTTCTTTCCAGGTACTGCACAGTAGTCGGCATGTCCCGAGAAGATGTGAGTTAATTAAAATTTACTTTGCTGAGTCTCGGGGTAGTAGATCAGGCAATTGACGGGGCAGGATGATCGAGAAGGTCGTGCCCTTCCCGACGAGACTGTGAACTTCGATCTTTCCACCATGCATGGCCACGATTGCCCTAGAGAGATTCAGGCCCAACCCGTAGCCTTGCCCTCTCCCCCCCTTATCGACCTTGAAAAAGCGTTCGAAAATGTAGGGAAGAGCATCTTCTGCAATGCCAATACCGGTGTCCGAGATTGAGACCGAAACACTCATGCCGTTGCTTTTCGCAGTCAGCCAAATGCGCCCCCCTTCCCCGGTAAACTTGAAGGCATTATCCAGAATGTTGCAGAGGCATTGCCAGAATCTGGGCTTGTCGACATGGATGAAAACATCATCGATCTCCTCTACGACGAAGTCGATTCCCAAGTCGACAGCCATAGGCGCGTAAAATTCGTGCAGAGTCTCCGAAAGCTCCTTCAAATTAACCAACTCCAAGTGTAGCGGCGCGACACCGCTTTCAGCTTCCGATATGCTGAGCACATGGTTGATGAGCTTGATAATGTGATCATAGTCTACTAGGGATTTTTCCAGCAACTCCTGGTAGAAATCCGCCTTCCTGTCGCTCATCAGAGCGATCTCGGCACTTGCTTTTATCCTGGTGAGTGGCGTTCGCAGGTCATGGGCGAGATTATCAACCATCGCGGCCATGTTCTTGATCAGAAAGTTTATGCGGGAGAGCATGGTGTTAAAGGCTTCCGAGAGTTGGTCCAGTTCATCCCCGTTGTATGACCGTTGGACCCGGCTGTTGAGGTTGCCACGATATATCTCGACAGCGGTTCTCCTTACGAGAGAAATGTCCGTAAGGGACCTTCTGACCATAAAGTAGCCGATGGCTGTGCTCACAACGAGCAAAGGGATGAAGATGACGCTGAAAATACGGATAAACTGCTCGATCAGATCATTTTTCGATGTGGAGATATAGCCAACGTACAGAATCGCCCCGGAAGGCAATTCGGCCGCACGCAGCCTCAGGACAGACGTGCGATTTTGACGGGGGATATTGATTCCAGCATTGTGCTGGTCAGGTAGTTCCGCTGTAAAGCCTTCCCAAGCCTGCTTGTCCGGGAGAAAATAGTCAGAGTTGTGATAATTAATATGTATGAGGAGATTAGTCGAACCGAGTTCCAATATCTCTCCAGAACATATCCTGACCAAGTCCTCAAAAGTTCCATTTTGGGACTTGTCTACAATCTCTTGTATTTCGTCATTTACTATATCTATCTCATGCCGTTTAACTGATTTATAAACAATCACAAATGCCACACATGTAAATAGGATAAATGATAATAGATAGAGAATGATGTGAAGCTGTCTCTTATACACATCTCCGAGC
>LUZZ01000319.1 GCA_001603845.1 Syntrophobacterales bacterium Delta_01
GACCTGGGCGGGTTCACGCCGTTCCTGTACGCCTTCGACGACCGGGAGCAGATCCTGGACCTGCTGGATACGGTGAGCGGATCGCGGCTCACCTATTCCTATTGCCGGTTTGGCGGCGTGACCCGGGACATTGACTCGGCCTTCGTGGACCAGGCCCGCGCGTTTCTGGCCAGGATGGCGACCCGGTGGGCCGACTACGACAGCCTGGTGACCAAGAACATCATCTTCATCAACCGGACCAGGGACGTGGGGGTGATCGACCGGGAACTGGCGCGCCAGTACGGCGTCACCGGCCCCAACGCCCGCGCCTGCGGCATCAACTTCGACGTACGCAGGGCGGAACCCTACGAAGTCTACGACCGGTTCGACTTCGAAGTGCCCTTGGGCGCCAGGGGCGACGCGCTCGACCGCTACTACGTAAGGTTCAAGGAGATGCAGCAGAGCTGCCGCATCATCGAGCAGGCGCTGAGCAAGCTCCCCGCCGGCCCCTTCATGGCCGGAGGCGTGCCCGCCAGGATCAAACCGCCCAGGGGCGAAGTATATTTTCCGTTCGAAAGTGCGCGGGGTCTCACCGCGTATTATATAGTGAGCGACGGCAGTACCAACCCTTACCGGGTCCACATCCGGGTGCCGAGTTTCGGCAACCTCAACGTGCTGGTGGAAGTCCTGCCCGAAACACTGGTTGCCGACGCCATTTCCATTCTCGGCAGCATCGACGTGGTCATCCCCGAGATTGACAGATAGCAGACGCGAAAGGGAGCTACATTGGGAAGCATCTTCAGTTCGGATGGGTTCCGGTTGGTCGTCGGCCTTGTGATCGTCCTGGCCTTTTCTCAGCTCAACGCCCTGTTCCTGGTGTGGCTGGAACGCAAGGTGGCCGGCCATATCCAGTTGCGCCCCGGACCGATGGAAGTGGGGCCTCACGGGCTCCTGCAGACCATCGCCGACGGGTTGAAGCTGGTGGGAAAGGAGCTGATCCTTCCCGCCAAGGCGGACCACAAGCTGTTTTTCCTGGCGCCCGTCATGGTCTTCATGCCGGTGCTGGTGGGGTTTTTGGTCCTGCCCTTCGGGCCGACCCTGGTGATCCGGAACATGAACGTCGGGCTGCTGCTCATTTTTGCCTTCTCCACCATCACCGTTCTGGCGATTCTGGCCGGCGGGTGGGCGTCCAACAACAAGTACGCCCTCCTGGGGGCGGTGAGGTCGGTCGCCCAGAACGTCGCCTACGAGATCCCGCTGCTGCTGGCGGTGATGAGCGTCGTGCTGATGACCAACTCTTTTAACCTTTCCACGATCGTGGAAGCCCAGAACAGGTTCTGGTTCATCCTGTTCCAGCCCATAGCCGGCCTGATCTACCTCATCAGCGCCACGGCGGAGACCAACCGCGCCCCGTTCGACATCCCGGAGGCCGAATCGGAACTGGTGGCCGGGTTCCACACCGAGTACGGCGGCATGGGGTTCGGCCTGTTCTTCCTGGCGGAATACACCAACATGTTCCTCGTGAGCGCGGTGGCCACCACCCTGTTTTTCGGCGGCTGGAACGGGCCGTTCGGAATCAGCCTGGGGCTGCCCGGAGTGGTGTGGTTCCTGGTCAAGACGTATATCCTCATTTTCGTGATCATGTGGGTGCGATGGACCTTCCCACGGGTGCGGTTCGACCAGTTGATGAATTTTTCCTGGAAGATCATGATACCGATCGCCCTTGCCAACCTGGTGGCTACGGCCGTCGTCATCAAATTCCTCTGATATCGGAGCGAGAGCAGGAAAATGAAATATCTGAAAGACATCATGTTAGGCGGTTTGAGCCTGGTGGAGGGGATGGCGGTCACCTTCAGGCGCCTTTTCCAGCCGCTGGTGACGGTTCAATACCCGCGCAAGACGAACAAAATCTCGGACGCCTACCGGGGTCATATCGAACTCACCCCGTCCGGCGACCCCAAGCTGCCGCACAAGTGCATCGCCTGCGGGACCTGCGAACGGGTGTGCCCGAGCGGGGTGATCCGGGTCCAGGGTTCGAAGGACCATGCCAAGGGCCTCAAGGTGGGCACCCATTTCGTCATCGACTTCAGCAAGTGCAGCCTGTGCGGCCTGTGCGTGGAAAGCTGCCCGACGGGGGCGCTGCAGTATTCGAAGGAATACGCCCTGATCGGCCAGACCCACTGGGACTGCGTGTACGACCTGATGGAACGGCTTCACAGGGCCGAAGCGACGAAAAAAGAAGCGGCGAAGGCGACGGCAAAAACGGCCGCGAAGCTTGCCGCATGAGTTTAGGCCGGACCCCGTGGTGGGGCCGGCCGTTCATATTTTGCGTACCAACCCGGTAACCGCTCACTCCAAGGGGGAGAGGAGCGGCTCCAGTCCATATCAGTTTCCCGGTAACAGGCATTGTGACGAAACAGGGCTGCGCCTTTGTGTGGCCTGATTTCAGATGGGTTTAACCTTTTTCGGCTGTGAAGGATCGGAATGGAACCATCTACGAGTGTGACCGCTTTGGCGCAAGCGGCATTCTGGATTACGGTCGGTTTTACCGTCGCGGGGGCGGCCATCGCCGTCTTCCCCAGGAACATCCTCTACAACGTGCTCGGGCTGGCCCTGGCTCTCGCCGGGGTTGCCGGATTCTACCTGTTTCTGGGCAGCTTTTTCATCGCGCTGATGCAACTGCTGATTTACGTGGGGGCGATCTGCATCGCCATCGTTTTTGCGATCATGCTCTCGCGGCCCCTGCACCTGGAGACGCCGGCGCGCGCGGTGCCCAAGGTGGCCATGGCGATCAGCGCCGCCGTCGTCTTTTTCGTGGCGGTGACCAGCGTGGCGCTCAGGACCGAGTGGGTCCCGGCGGTGGGGCGCAGCACCGACTACTCGATCGAGACCATCGGGCAGATGCTCCTGACCCGGTACGAGCTGGTGTTTGAACTCATTTCGCTCGTGCTGCTGGTGGCCATCATCGGCGCGGTGGTAACCGCTGGTTTCAGCCGGAGGTTGACGTCGTGAACAGCCTGAACACCTATCTCATTATTTCGGCCTTTCTTTTCTCGCTTGGCCTGCTGGGCGTTCTCCAGCGCCGCAACCTGATCGGGGTGCTGATTTCGGTCGAACTGATGCTGAACGCCGCCAATCTCAACTTCATGGCCTTCAACCGGTTTCTGGCCCCGGAACCCTACGTGGGGCAGATCATCGCCCTGTTCATCATGGGCCTGGCGGCGGCCGAAGCCGCCATCGGCCTGAGCATCATACTGGCCCTGTTCCGCAAGATGCACTCGATCAATATCGAACGGGCACAGAAGCTGAAAGGATAAGACGGTTATGAACGCCTTTTTCACGGACCCCGTCCTGTTCGCGACCGTTGTCGGCACCAGCCTTCCCTTCCTGTCCATGGTGTTGATTCTGCTGTTCACCCGCCCCAACCAGAAGCTTTCGGCCCAGATTTCGGTCTGCGCGATCAGCGTCTCGGTCCTTTGCGCCGTGTTCCTGATGATCCGGTTCTTCGGCCTCGGAGCCATGCGCTACGAAACGCTCTGGTTTTCCTCGGGAAGCCTCAACGTCACCTTCGGCTACTATCTCGATCCGCTGAGCCTCCTGATGCTGACCATCGTGGCGGTGGTGGCCTGCCTGGTGCAGTACTACTCCCTGGGCTACATGGCGGGAGATCCCGGCTACAGCCGCTACTACGCGTTCCAGTCGCTTTTTGCGTGGGCGATGATGAACATGGTCATCGCGTCGAGCATGCTGCAGC
>LUZZ01000320.1 GCA_001603845.1 Syntrophobacterales bacterium Delta_01
CGCCAAGGCCCCGTGGTGAATAGGGGTGAAGAATAAAATAAAAATCCAAGCAGCGGGAGTGAAGCGGCCGATGCCGCCGCGCGGCGCACGGTCCCCCGCTGGCGATCACCGTGAGGAGGAGGAGCGATGAGCGAAATACTATCCGTTAAAGGCAGGGAAATTCTGGACTCGCGGGGCAATCCCACCGTCGAGGCCGAAGTGCTCCTGGACAGCGGCTACACCGGCACCGCGGCCGTTCCCTCGGGCGCATCGACCGGGTCGCGGGAGGCGCTGGAACTACGAGACGGCGACCTCGACCGCTACCAGGGCAAGGGCGTGCTCCAGGCCGTCAACAACGTGAACGAGGAAATCGGGCCGAAGATAATCGGCTTTGACGCCCTGGACCAGGCCGGCATCGACATGTACATGATCGATCTCGACGGGACCGAAAACAAGGGCCGGCTCGGGGCAAACGCCATCCTTTCCGTGAGTATGGCCGTGGCCAAGGCGGCGGCGGCCGAAAGCGGCATGCCGCTCTACCGCTACCTGGGCGGCGTTTCGGCCTTCCTGCTGCCCGTGCCGCTGATGAACGTGCTCAACGGCGGCGAGCATGCGGACAACAACCTGGACATCCAGGAGTTCATGATCGTGCCCGCGGGTGCACAGAATTTCCGCGAGGCGCTGCGGATGGGAGCCGAAACCTTTCACACCCTGAAAAAGGTCCTGAAATCCAAGGGGCTGAGCACCTCGGTGGGCGACGAGGGCGGGTTCGCGCCCAACCTGCGGTCCAACGAAGAAGCCATGGAAATGCTCGTTCAGGCTATCGAGACCGCGGGATACAGGCCGGGAGAAGATATTTTCATCGCCCTGGACCCGGCGGCGAGCGAGTTCTACAAGGACGGCACGTATGTCCTGGCCGCCGAGGCGAAACCGAACAAAACCCCCGCCGAGCTTGTCGAATACTACGCCGCGTGGGCCGACAAGTACCCGCTGATCTCCATCGAAGACGGCATGGCCGAAGGCGACTGGGACGGTTGGAAGGCCATCACCGACAGGCTGGGCAGCGCGATCCAGCTCGTGGGAGACGACGTTTTCGTCACCAACACCAAGCTCATATCCAGGGGGATTTCGGAAGGGATCGCCAACTCCGTGCTGATCAAGCTCAACCAGATCGGGACCATAACGGAAACCATGCAGGCCATCAACATGGCCCACAAAGCCGGCTACACGACCGTTATCTCCCACCGGTCGGGCGAGACCGAAGACACCACCATCGCCGACCTGGTGGTGGCCGCCGGAAGCGGCCAGATCAAAACCGGCTCGCTTTCCCGGTCCGACCGACTCGCCAAGTACAACCAGCTCCTGAGAATCGAGGAAGAACTGGACAGCTCGGGATGCTACGCGGGATTGAGCGCCTTTCAGTTGGTCCAGTAAGAACGCCTGCCGCAGGCAAAATCCGCCGCGCGGCAAAAAAGAGGGTGGGCACGGCTTGATCGTGCCCACCCAATTCCACGCCGGCTAACGGATGCGGCGGCGGGCAGCGCTTCGCTTCCGCCCACCCTGTGCGGCTCCAAGCCTCGTTTTATTTCGAATCCCCGTTGGTTGCCTGCTTTTCGTCCTTGTACATCTTGTAGTTGAGGCTATCCACCAGCGCCTGCCAGCTCGCTTCGATGATGTCGTGGGAAACGCCCACCGTGCCCCACGAGTCTTTGTCGTCGTGGGATTCGATCAGCACGCGCACCTTGGCCGCCGTTCCCGGAAGACCCGGCAGGACGCGCACCTTGTAGTCGCTCAGGCCCATGGTCTTGAGCTCGGGGTAGAATTTTTCGAGCGCCTTGCGCAGAGCGTTATCCAGGGCGTTGACCGGTCCCTTGCCGATGGCGGCGGTGTGTTCGAGCTGGCCGCCTACCCGCACCAGGATGGTCGCCTCGGCCACCGGTTCGCCCCCCTCGCTGGTTTTCTGGTCGATCACCCGGAACCCGACCAGGTCGAAATACTTCTTGGTCTTGCCCATGGCCTTGTTTACGAGCAACTCGAAACTGGCCTCGGCCGCCTCGAACTGGAAACCCTGGTTTTCAAGCTCCTTGAGCTCGTCGAGCACCTGCATGGCCACCGGGTCGGTCTTGGAGAGCTTCAGGCCGAAGTCCGCGGCCTTGCGCTTGATGGCCGCGCGCCCGGAAAGGTCCGAAACCAGGATGCGCCTCCGGTTTCCGACCATCCCCGGATCGATGTGTTCGTAGGTGATCGGGTTTCTTTCCACCGCGCTGATGTGGACCCCGCCCTTGTGGGCAAAGGCGCTCCGGCCCACGAACGGCTGATAGCGGTTGGAGGGCACGTTGGCCAGTTCCAGGATGAACCGGCTGACCTGGCGCAGCTTTTTCAGGTTGTCGGTCGATATGCACTCCACTCCCATCTTGAGGCACATATTGGCGATGATCGAGCAGAGGTTGGCGTTCCCGCACCGCTCGCCGATGCCGTTCATCGTCCCCTGCACCTGCACGGCGCCCATCTCCACGGCGATCAGCGAGTTCGCAACGGCGAGTTCGGAATCGTTGTGGGCGTGAATGCCGAGGCTCACGCCGGGGTAGCGTTCCTTGACGGCCTGGAAGGTCTCCCGGAGCCTGCCCGGCAGGGTGCCCCCGTTGGTATCGCACAGGACGACGCATTCGGCGCCCGCGTCGATCGCTTTGCCCACGGTTGCCAGGGCATAATCCGGGGCGGCCCGGAAACCGTCGAAGAAATGTTCGGCGTCGTAGATCACGTCCCTGCCGTTCTGGCGCAGGTAGGCGACGCTGTCGTAGATCAGCTCCAGGTTCCGGTCCAGGGTGGTGTGCAGGGCCTCGTGAACGTGCACCGTCCAACTTTTGCCGAAGACGGCGACCGTCCGCGTCCCGGCGTCCAGCAGGGACTTCAGGTTGGCGTCCGAGGTGGTGGTCCGGGCCGGGTGGTGCGTGGAACCGAAGGCGGTGACGACAGCATTTTTGATGTGATATTTTTGAATCTCGCGGAAAAACCCCACGTCCTTGGGGTTCGACCCCGGCCATCCCCCTTCGATGTAATGGACGCCGAGATCGTCGAGTTTGAGGGCTATGCGAATCTTGTCATCGACCGAAAAGCAGAACTCCTCGGCCTGCGTACCGTCCCGAAGAGTAGTGTCATAGATTTTAACTTCCATCTCGGACTATCTCCCTAAAAGGGTTCGTCTCCCTGAAATCGCGTGGGAAAGTAACCTCGGCAGGCAAAAAGGGGCAGGCGCCCGGCGACCGGACGCTGCGAGCGGCGATGTGGGAAAAGAAGATCAGGAGCGATTTTTGTCCTGAAAACTACTTTTCTGAAGGTAACCCCTTGTTATTCCTTTTCTTCCTGTATCTTAATGGTTCCGGAGGACCGGGAATCCTTGTCCAGCTCGAAGGCATCGTGCAGGACCCTCACGGCCAGCTCGGTGTATTTCTCGTCAATTATACAGGAAATTTTTATCTCCGACGTGGCGATCATCTTGATATTGATATTTTCCTGGGCCAGCGTGCTGAACATCCGGGTGGCCACGCCGCTGTGGCTCCGCATCCCCAGGCCGATGATGGAAATTTTGGCGATCCCCGGGTCCCGGATCACGCCGCTGTCGGGGCCGAACTCCCGGGCCACCTCTTCCAGTATGCGGATGGTGTTTTCAAAAGAGCTCTTGGGGACCGTAAACGAAATATTGGCCCGGCCGGGCACGCCGCTTCCCCCCTGGACGATCAGGTCCACGTTGATACTGGCGGCCGAAATCGGACGGAACACCTTGGCCGCGATTCCGGGCTGGTCCGGAACATTGGTGATCGTGACCCGGCATTCGTTTTTGTTGTAAGTGATTCCAGATACCGCCACTTTTTCCATTTCAGGTTCCTCCTGGGTTACCAGAGTGCCGGGAGCGTCGATGAAAGACGAAAGCACCATGATGGGGACGTGATATTTCATCCCGAACTCGACCGAGCGGATGTGCAGCACCTTGGCACCCATGCTGGCCATCTCCAGCATTTCCTCGTAGCTGATCTTTTCGAGCTTGCGGGCCTTGGAGCAGATATTGGGATCGGTCGTGAACACCCCTTCCACGTCCGTGTATATTTCGCACACATCGGCGCCCAGCGCGGCGGCCAGGGCGACCGCCGTCGTATCGGAGCCTCCGCGCCCCAGCGTGGTAATGTTTCCCTCGTCGTCGTAGCCCTGGAAACCGGCCACCACCACTATTTTGCCCTCGTGCAGCTTTTCCATCACCGGGCGGGTTTCGATCCAACTGATGCGAGCCTGGCCGTAATTGCCGTCCGTCATGATCCCCGCCTGGTAACCAGTCATGGAAACCGCGTCGCCGCCCATATTTTTGATCGCCATGCAGAACAGGGCGATACTCGTCTGCTCGCCGGTCGCCAGAAGGACGTCCATTTCACGGGGATCGGGAACCGAGCATATCTCGCTCCCGAGAGTAAGCAACCGATCCGTATCGCCCGCGCGGGCGGAAAGGACCACCACCAGCCGGTCCCCCCTGCTCCGGCGCTCCAGGACCTTTCGGGCCACCGCGTTCATCCGTTCGGCGTTGGCAACCGAAGTCCCCCCATATTTCTGCACTACAAGAGCCATCGAACCCAGACCCCTTCAAAGTCCTGAATTACCTTACAGTCACTGAAATTGTTAGCAATTAACCAAAACCGGCCGGCTTGTCCATAAAAAAGTGCGGCAGGCCGCGGCCTCAACCCGACCTCGGCGGCGTGCCCGCAATCTGCGCCCCGCCTGCATTCGGCAACCTGCAATCGGAAATCGGAAACACTTTCATTCGGAAACACATTCTTGACCCCAGCGTTTCCTGAATATAAAGTATCCCTTTAAGGATTTCCGGCAGCACCTCTTTTTCAAACAGGATATTCCCATGAATATTCTTCTAGTTTATCCCAAGGTTGCCGAGACCTTCTGGAGTTTCAAACATTCGCTGCGGGTGGTGGGCCGCAAGGCGGCATTCCCTCCCCTGGGGGCTCTCACCGTTGCCGCGATGCTTCCCCGGATCTGGCAAAAAAAACTGGTGGACCTGAACGTCGGCCGGCTCGAAGACGAAGACCTGCTGTGGGCGGACTACGTCTTTATCAGCGCCATGGTGGCCCAGAAAGAGTCCACCGCCCGGGTTGTCGAACGCTGCACGCGGCTGGGCGTGAAGATGATCGGCGGCGGCCCCCTTTTCAACACCTACCCGGAAGATTTCGCCTCCGTCCAGCACATGGTGCTCGGCGAAGCCGAACTGGTGATGGAGCGGCTGGTGCGGGACATGGAACGCGGCCGCCCGGAGCGCACCTACAAGGCTTCCGGGTTCCCGTCCCTGGATACCGTCCCCATCCCGGACTGGGACCTCATCAATCTCAACGATTACGCCGCGATGTCCATCCAGTTTTCGAGAGGGTGCCCGTTCAACTGCGAATTCTGCGACATCATCGTCATGAACGGCAGGGTCCCGCGGCTCAAAAGAAGCGAACAGGTGCTCGCCGAACTCGATGCGCTCTACGTTCGCGGATGGCGCGGCTCCGTTTTTATCGTGGACGACAACTTCATCGGCAACAAGGAAAAAGTAAAGGAGCTGCTGCGATCGCTGGTGGCCTGGCAAAAAGAGCGCCGGCACCGGTTCAACTTTTTCACCGAGGCATCGGTAAACCTGGCCGAGGACCCGGAACTGATGACCCTGATGGCCATGGCCGGGTTCAACAAGGTCTTTCTGGGCATCGAAACCCCCTCCGAAGAAAGCCTCAGGGAATGCGGCAAGGCCCAGAACCTGCGGCGGAACCTTTCGGAATCCGTTTCCATCATCCACAATAACGGCATGGCGGTCATGGGCGGCTTCATCATCGGGTTCGACAACGACCCGCCGGACATTTTCCAGAGGCAGGTGAACTTCATCCAGAAAAACGGGATCGTCACCGCCATGATCGGCCTGCTGACCGCCATCCCGGGCACGCGGCTCTATTCGCGCCTCCAGGACGAGGGCAGGATGCTCTTCAAGCCCTCGGGGGACAACACCGACGTGGGCGGGACCCTCAATTTCGTGACCAAAATGGACCGCGCCACCATCATCAACGGCTACCAGTGGGTGATGAACAATATCTACTCGCCCGAAATGTATTATCACCGGATCCTGGCCTTCCTGCGCCACTACCGCCCCCTGGCCAAAATGAGCCTCGAAAAAAACGACATCCTCACCTTCGGCCGCTCGCTGTGGTACTTGGGCCTCAGGGAAACGACATCGAGAAACTACTACTGGAAACTTCTCCAGAAAACCTTCCACCGGTACCGCGGGGCTTTCGGCGACGTGGTGACCATGGCGATCTACGGGTACCACTTCCGAAAACTTTTTTGGTCCGGAGCGAACGACAAATAAAGGCCCGCGACGGGTGCGCCCTCCCCCCCCCGAGAGCGGGGGAAGGCGGTCCCCGCGCCCCCATGGAGCCGTGAAGCGACGTGGGGAGGTGGGGACGAAGCGCTCCCACGCTTTTGAGGCATCGTTTCGATACCGCTTTGAACTATTGGTATCGCCCATCCCTTCGATATTGCCTGCCGTCCAATCAGGCACTTCCTATAAGCCGGGAATCGAGGCGGCCATTTGACGGTGATTTTTAGCCCTCCCCACATTGACGCATTATTGGAAGATAATTAATGTCTAGACCACTGCGCCCGTCGGCGGTAGAGGGGGACAATTACGGAACAAGCTTCCATCGGCCAGGTGCAGTTCTGTTTTTCAAGCGAGCTCTCATTCATTAGAAAGCAGGCGGCGCTCCCGGACCCGAAGAGTTGGCGGTGATGCGGGTAAGCCGCGGCAGGTACGGCCTTCACAGGCCCGGGAAAACCGGAGGTTCGCGTCCGGGTCTTTCGGTGCGGCGAACGTCTTGCAGTGCGGACCAGGCGCACGTTAAACCGTTATCAGCTATCCGTACAGGGGAGGAATGGTCATGCCGAAAGGGCTGGTAGTCTTCGCAACAAGAGCCAACCAGACCAGGAAGATCGCTCAACTGATCGCCGAAGGAATGCGTTTCGAGGGATATGACGTGGACGTTCTCAACGTAAGCGACATCACCAAGGCCGAATCGCTTAACGGTTACAGCGCTATTGTCCTCGGATCGGCCACCTATCACGGCGAGATGCTCCAATCCATGAAGACGTTCCTGTTTCTTGCCGAAAAAGCCGATCTTGCGGGCAAGGTCGGCGGGGCTTTCGGCGCTTTTGGATGGAGTGGAGAGGCGCCCGGGCGTATCTTCGACACCATGACGCACATTCTGAAGATGAATATGGTCCGGGAGCCGTTGAGGCTCAAGTCTGCGGATCTGGGGGGCGGAATTAAAATGGCCCAGGACTACGGGCGGGAGATAGCTAAAAAGGCGCTCGTACCCTAGGCTTTTTTTTGCGGCGTGACCCTCTATCATGCTTACTTTCAGGTGCGGATGTCCCGAAGGTGAGAGGCGAGTGTCCTCAATGCGCATGCGGGGACGTCAGCTTTCTCGGCCCGGAAACCCCTGGCGGAAAAGTTCACCGGGGATGAAAAGGAAATCGAGATTCTCTGCCCGGCATGCGGTCAGAAACACAAGGTAGCGGTGGAAGAAGAACACCGGGGTTAATTGCAACGGTCCTTATCAGAAAGGGAGCTAAAAATTATGGCAGAAAAGTTACAGATCTATAAGTGCGAAGTTTGCGGAAACATCGTCGAAGTCTTGCACGGCGGGGCGGGGGATTTGTCCTGTTGCGGGCAGCCCATGAAGTTGTTTACCGAAAATACGGTGGATGCCGCCAAGGAAAAACACGTGCCGGTGATTGAAAAAACGGCCGGCGGGATCAAGGTGAAGGTCGGAAGCGTTGCCCACCCGATGGAAGAAAAGCACTATATCGAATGGATCGAACTGATCGTCGGGGAAAAAGTCTATCGCAAATTCCTCAAACCGGGTGAGGCCCCCGAGGCCACGTTCGCAGTCGATACGACCCAACCGGTCGTCGCGAGGGAATACTGTAATATCCACGGTCTCTGGAAAGCTTAAAATACGGTAAAAACCCTTCCGGCCAGGACGTGGAGCGAGCGGGTCCATGCTCCGTTTTCCGGAGAGGACGAAAACCGCGCCCCACGCTCTTTCGGTGCCGTTTTGCGGCTTTGTGGCGGGGTAAAGACTCGCCCGCCGCAAAGC
>LUZZ01000321.1 GCA_001603845.1 Syntrophobacterales bacterium Delta_01
GCGTCCAGGAGGGCGTTGAATTCTTCATAGAGGTTGCGATACTTCGCTTCGCTTTCCCGGTAGGTGGCCTCGGACTTTCTGAGCGATTCCTCGACCGCCTTGCGGTGGTCCACCTCTTCCTGAAGTTCGTGATAGGCCATTTGAAGGGGGCTCAGGTCGCTCCCCACGCAAATACTGCCGATCGTCCGGCCGGATTCATCCTGGAGCCGGCTGATGGAAAGCTGAAAGACGGCGATTTCGCCGTTTTTCTTTTTCATGTCTATCACGTAATTTTTTACCACGCCTTCCCTGCGCAGCTCCGCCATCAGGTGCTGAAGCTGCTCTCTGTCCGCGTACAGTTCGAAGGCCGATTTTTTTTCCATTTCCTCGAATGAGTACCCGAATTGCTCCGATGCCCTTTTATTCCACCTTTTGAATTTGCCGTGCTCGTCCACGATGCCGATGCTGTCCGGTGAATTTTCGAAGATATCTTCGAGGTACCCGTTGATCTGCCGCAGTTTGTTTTCGGCCTCCAAACGCAGGGACTCGCGGTGCTGGAGCGATTTGGTCATCCGTTCGAAAGCCAGGGCGAGCTGCTCCAGCTCTCCCGACGACTTCGCCAGGCTTTCGGCGGGCGAGAGGTTGCCTCCCGCGACCTCCCCGGCCAGCCTCAAAAGCGAGTTGACGTGCCGCAGGATGCACCGCCGGCCGGCGAACCACGTGGCCAGAAAGGTCGCCAGGGCCGCGCAGAGCAGCAGGCCGAGATGGACCAGCAGGTCCCTGTCCGCCTTGGCGAAAACGACGCCGTCGGGGGCGGACGTGCAAAAAATGATGGGCTCCGGCCCCAGTTGCGCCGTTGTGAACCCCATAATGCGCCGAACGCCGTCCGGGCCGGTAACGTCGACCGTTCCCCGGCCCCGCTCCAGGATGGTTTTGAAAAAGGCAAAGCCGCCCGCGGATTTGCCGGCGGGGACTTCCGTTTCGGGATATCCGGCCAGGACCGTACCCCTGGTGTCCATGACGATACACCGGGCGCCCGGAGCAAGGCTTTTCCCGGCCAGGCGGCGTGAAACCCACCCCAGGTCCAGCGCTGCGCCGACCACGCCCGCGGCCCGGCCACCCTCGTCGATTATGGGATAGGCCACATCCAGGCGCGCCCCGCCGGAAACGGGGTCGATCCGGTACCTGCCCACCACCGGGGCGCGGCCGGCCATCGCCTCGGTAAACCACGGTCGGTCCCCGATATCGGCCGGCACAGCCGGAGAAGCCGTGGCTGCGAATACACGGCCCTTTGCGTCGGATGCCAGAAAAGCGCTGACCCCTTCGGATTGTTTCAACAGCCCGGTCAAAACGGCGGAAACCCCGTCCGCGTCCTCCCGTCGCACCTGCGGAAGTTGGGAGAGGACGAACAGGGTCCGGCGGGCGTTCTCGACCAGGGTCTCCTGGAACGCCGACAGTCCGTCGGCAAGCTCCAGCAACCCGTTTTTCGCGGTGAGGATATGCTCGGCCCGGTCATCGATGCCGGAATGGATCGCGAGCCCCAGGGCGGGGACGACGGCCAGCATGACGATGAAGAGCAGCCGGGAGCGCAAACTTGTAAAAAGAGCCAATCTCATGACACAATCCCTGGAAACGGTGATTCTGAAAGACTCTACTGAAACCTCTATATGACAAATCCTGCTGGACGAGAATAATAGTCTGGGTCATCAGGGAAAATCGGCAGGATTTCTGCATGACTTTAAAAAAGATCCACAAAACCGGAGGAGACGGCAAGGCGTGCGTGCCGCATTGCGGAGGGGGGCGGGGGAAAGAGGCCGATGCCTAAGAGTAAGGTCCATCAAATTAGGGGAACGAACGAAAATCCCCCTCCCTGCGATGGGAGGGGAGTTCATGGAGCGTTGCCCCTAAAGTCAACAGCATTGGCCTCCCCCATCAAAGGGGGAGGAGTTTAAGGTCAACAACAAAGTCAACAACATTGAGGGAGGGGAGTAGTCTGTATTTTTGGCGGCCTTTTACTGAAATTTTGGTTTTGAGCGACAGCCCCGAAACATTTCCCCCGCGTTTTTCATCGGTTCAATGGCGAAGCCAAGGTCGCATCAGATTTCTTCCGCGAGGCGTTCTTTCAGCAGCGTGAAACGGGACTGCATCCGGTTGTTTTTGACGGCGATGGCCAGGGCTTTGGGGGACCCCACGATCACCGCCAGCTTTTTGGCCCGGGTGAGCGCGGTGTAGAGAAGGTTTCGCTGCAGCATGATGAAATGCTGGGTGAGGAAGGGGAAGACCACGGCGGGATATTCGCTCCCCTGGGCCTTGTGGATGCTGATGGCGTAGGCCAGGACAAGTTCGTCGAGTTCCGCGAAATCGTAGTTCACGCTCCGGCCGTCGAAGTCCACCTTCACTTCCTGGTTTTCGCGGTCGATGCGGGTGATCCTGCCGATGTCGCCGTTGAACACCTCCTTGTCATAGTTGTTTCTTATTTGCATCACCTTGTCGCGCACGCGGTAGGTGCGGCCGCCCCGGTCCAGGGTGACGCCGGTGGGATTGAGGGCTTCCTGGAGAACGACATTGAGGTTGTGGGCGCCGGCCGCCCCCCGGTGCATGGGGCTGAGCACCTGCACGTCTTCCAGCGGGTCGAGGCCGAACCGGCGCGGGATGCGCTGGGTGCACACCTTCACGATGGTCTGCACGGCCTCCTCGGGGTCTTCGCGGCCGATGTAGTAGAAATCCTGGTCTTCGCTTTCCACTCGAAGGTCGGGAAAGGAACCCAGGCGGATCAGGTGGGCGTTGGTCACGATCCGGCTCCGGCTTGCCTGCCGGAAGATCTCGGTAAGCCGGATCACCGGGAATTTGCCCGACTCGATGATGTCGCCCAGGACGTTGCCGGGCCCCACCGACGGGAGTTGGTCCGAATCGCCCACCAGGACCAGGACCGCCCTTGACGGGACGGCCCGGAACAGGTGGTGGGCGATCCCGATGTCCAGCATCGAGGTCTCGTCCACGATGACCAGGTCGGCCGTCAAGGGTTTTTGCTCGTTTCGCTGGAAGCCTCCCGCCTGGGGACTGAATTCGAGCAGGCGATGGACGGTGGCGGCTTCGCGGCCAGTGGCTTCGGCAAGCCTTTTGGCCGCCCGGCCCGTGGGGGCGGCAAGCTTCACCCGCGTGCCCATCCTGCCGTAGATGGCCAAAATGGCCCGCACCAGCGTGGTTTTTCCCGTTCCGGGCCCGCCGGTGATCACCACCACCTTTTCGCAAAGGGCGCGCTTGACCGCCTCTTCCTGGAGCGGGGCGAGAGTGAACGGAAGGCGCCCTCGAAGCCATTTCATGGCCGCTTCCAGGTCGATTCCCGGCTTGAACATGCGGTAGCGCTGCAGCGCGGACAGGTGCCGCGCCGCGCCCGTTTCCGAAAAGTGGAACGCGCGAAGGTACACCGCCCGCGTGCCTCCGAACCGGTCGGCGACGGCCGGCGGGAGTTCCTCTTCCCGGATGCGCTGGTCCCCCCGCAGCACCGCCAGCGCGTCCTCGATGATGGCGGGGTCCGTTTCCAGCGTTTGCCGGCACCGCTCGATCAGCCATTCGTGAGGCACGCAGACGTGTCCCTCGTCGGCCGCTTCGCTCAGCACGTAAAGAATGCCCGCCTCCGCCCTCAGCGGCGAGTCGCGCTCGAACCCGATGCCTGCCGCAAGCTTGTCGGAGGTCAAAAACCCGATCCCCGTGATATCCATCGCCAGCCGGTACGGGTTTTCGGTAATGGATTTTATGGAATCCCTGCCGTACTCTTTGAAAATGCGCGCCGCAAACGTGGCGCTCATGCCGTTCGAGCGCAAAAAAACCATCAGCTCGCGTATTTCCTTCTGGTCATCCCACGCCTTGCGGATTTGCGCGATGCGGTATTTCCCGATGCCCTCCACCTCGCTCAACCGCCCGATGTCCGAGTCGATGACGTCCAGGGTCTTTTCGGCGAAACGGGCGACGATGCGCTCCGCCATCTTGGGGCCGATGCCTTTAATGAGGCCGGAGCCCAGGTAATTTTTTATCCCGAGTATCGTGGAGGGCGCGGCGGTCTCGTAACGGTCCACCCGGAACTGCTCCCCGAACCGCGCATGGGTGCTCCATGAGCCCTCCATGACCAGCATTTCTCCGGGACTTACCGAAACGAAATTGCCCACGGCGGTCACCAGGTCCCGTCGCCCCGGCACCTGCACTTTTATTACCGAGAAGCCGTTTTCCTCGCTGGCGAAGGTGATCCTTTCGACCGAACCTTTCAATTTGATATTCATTTTTTTGCGGCTACCCTGTTTTCCGGCTGCAAAACACTTAACATTTCCGGGAAACATAATGTATAATTTAGCGCTGGTAAGGGTTTCCCGGCATAGACATTCATATCGAACGAGTTAGATTTCTTTAAAGAAGTGCATTCGGTACCGAAGGGGCTTTGCCGAAAACCTTTTCGCGCACTCCAGGAACCGGACACGGAGCCGGCAGAAAGTCCAGGTTCCCTAAAATTCATGGTCGAGGGGGTTATCCGATGTCCCTTTACATCAAAACCGATGACTACCGCAAACACGGAATAAGCAAATACTCAGATCCAGCACTAATCCGGGCCGTTGTGCAAAAGGAGCTGAACATAGACCGCGTGTTCGTTTCGTTTGTCAATAAGCACGAATACATCCGAGTGGATTTCCTGCGGCCCAGACCGTCTCGCCGATTGAACCGGCGGCCAAGCAGACGGGCCTCCTCTCAGTAAACTCGCGGGGCGCCTTCGGGCGCCCCCTTCTTTTTACCTCGAAATTCCCCCGAACCTTTTTTACCCCTATCGAAAATGATTGTCCACCCGGCGGCACCATACCGGAAGGCGGATACCGGGGCGGGATGCCGAATGGGGGAGCCGGATGGTCTTGCCCGGATACGCTGTTGATCCCGAATGCCGGAATGCATTAAACTGGAGCGTGGTTTTCGGCATATTCCCGCAGCGTCAAAACGGGGTCGAACGAGCATCGTGAATCCAACATCCCAACATCGAGAATCGAACACGTGGCATCGAGGTCCAACCAGAGCATCCCATGAATCCTGAACTGAGAATTTTCGTCTACGGCACCCTGAAGAAGGGGTTTTCGAATCACGACACCTATTGCACCGGGGTTTCCCGCATCGAGCCCGCCCGGTTGCGGGGCAGGCTATATAAGTACACCCCCGAGATCCCGATCATGGTCCTGCCCGAATCGGACATCCTGGCCGTGGGTACCGGAAACACGGCGGACGACATGCGAACGCAGCAGGGGGTGAGCGCGGGGGCCTTTCCGGCGGACGCGCCGCCCAACAACTGGAAAACCGTGAGCGGAGAGATCCTTTTCTTCGACGACCCCGACACCCGGCTTCCTTTCATCGACTCCCTGGAAGAATTCCATCCCGACGGACCGTCCACCTACCTGCGGGTCCTGGTAAGGGCCGAGCTGGCCGACGGGTCTCTGACGACGGCATGGGCCTACGTGGCCGGTTTCGATATTTCGAAGCTCGAAAGCTACGACGGGCAGGACTGGTTTCCGGAGAACTGACGGCGGGGGAAATAAGAATCCGCCGGTCCCGGAGATGAACCCCGGCACCGGCGGGCGGCGGCCCCTACTGCGGCCGTTGCGGTTGCCTGCCCTGCGGGCTTTTCTGCGCGTAGTCTTTCGGCACCCGGAACAGTGCCGGGTCGAGGCGTTTTTGTTCGACCTTCTTCAACGTGCTGATAATCTTCCCGCCCATGACGTCGTTTTCCGTCTGGACCGGGAAGCCGTCGAGCTTTTCGAGCATGCCGGCCGCGTTCATCTGTTGGAACATGGGGTTTTTCTCGGATATCGCCGCCAGTTTGGCCGTGATGGCTTTCAGTTCCTTGTAGCCCCTGACCTCCTTTGAAACCCAGTAGACGCCGTTTGCCATCATCATGTTCATCAGGTACTTGCGGCACCGGTACCCTTCGATGGTCTTCGTCTCGTTGGTCGGAGTGATCTTGATCTGCATGGCCCCCATGAGCTGCTTCAACTGTTCCTTCTGGGCCGCCGGAGCGTTGGCCGGAAGCCCCGGGATGTCGTTGAGATCCATTTGCGTATAGGTTTTTGTCCGCGGGTCCAGGGTGTACATGGTCATCGAATCGTATTCGACGATGAGCACCTTGCCGTCGCCCGGTTCGACGCGCATGGCGGACGAGGTGAAGTAGTTTTTCTGGAGCGTGGTCCCGTCCCTGTGGTGAGGAACCCCCCTGCTGACGTTTTCGTTTTCCCAGTACAGGTCGGCATAGGCCGCCGTCGCCCAGAAAAGCGCAAAAAAAGCCAGGAAGGCGAAAATTCCGATTCTAGCAGTTTTCATCTATCCGTCCTTTCGGTCCTGGATGTTCGATATTTTACCGCCGCCGGCAGGTCCGCCGGCCGAAAATTCCCGGCAATTTACCCCAACCGGGCAGGGGCATCAACCCCTGTTCGAATACCCGAAAAGATCCACCAGCGTCAAGACCCCACCATCCACTCCAATCCGGTATCCAGCATCCGTCCTCTGTCTCCCGTTCCAACTTTTTGGTGATTCGGGCGGGAAGTTCTGATATGGTTAACCAAAAAATATCGATGAAGTTAACGAATTGGGAATACTCGCCCTCCGGCGATGCCGGAAAGGATAATCGGATGATGAACCAAAATGCGATGAAAGAGATGCGCAGAGCGGCGGAAGCCGGTGCGGCGGTCTCCGGCCGGGTGGCCATGGAAATCCTGCTTTGCGGTCCGGACGACATCCCGGAGGTGATGGCGTGCGCCACGTTGTTGCGAAAGCGGCGCTTCGGAAACCGGCTGCTCATGTGCTCGATATTCAACGCCAAAAGCGGCGCATGCAGCGAGGATTGCTCGTTTTGCGCCCAGTCGGCGCGCCACCACACCCACGCGCAGGTATTCCCGCTGGTGCCGGCCAAGGAGATCGAAGCCGCCTATCTGAAGGCGGCGGAGTTTCCGGTGAGTTATTTCGGGGTGGTGGCCAGCGGCAAGGCCCTGAAAAAAGACGACATCAAGCGCATTTGCGAAGCGGCGAGCCGCACGAAGGCCCCGCAACTCGACTGGTGCGCTTCCGTGGGGTGCCTGGAAAAGGACCTGCTGCTCGCCCTCAAGCAGGCCGGTTTCAGGCGGTTTCACCACAACCTGGAGACGGCGGAGAGCTTTTTCCCCGAGATCTGTTCCACCCACAGCTATGCGCTGCGAATTGAGACCGTGCGGGCGGTAAAAGAGACCGGCATGGAGATTTGCAGCGGCGGCATCATCGGGCTGGGGGAAAGCCTGGAGCAAAGGGTCGAATTCGCGTCGATACTGGCGCGTGAGAAGGTGGATTCCATTCCGCTGAACTTCCTGGTGCCCATCCCCGGCACGCGGCTGGAGTCCATGGAAGCCGTCAAGCCCCTGGACATGATCCGGACGATCGCCATGTTCCGGATGATGAATCCCGAATCCGAGATCAAGGTGTGCGCGGGGCGGGTACACCTGCGGGACCTGCAGTCCATGGTGTTCTATGCCGGGGCGACGGGCATCATGGTCGGCGATCTGTTGACGGTGGCCGGCCGCGACGTCCAATCCGACCTCCGAATGGTGGCGGACCTCGGTTTCCGGATCCCGGAACAGGCGGGTGCGGAAAGCCGGCCCCCGTTGCGTCATTAGAATTACGATCTTGAATTCGAAGCGCCGTAATCGGCTTCTTTCTTCATCATCTCCCGGAAAATGATGAGCTTTTGCACGTCCTGAGTGCCTTCGCCGAGCGAGGATGCCCAGGCGTCCATGGGGTACTTGTGGATGGGGTGCTCGAAGACCACCGAGGCGCCGCCGAAAAGATCCGCGGCCCAGGTGCCCACTTCCCGGGCCAGGTTGACGGTGAGGTACTTGGAAATGGAGGCGCCCAGCCGGAAATCCTGCCCCGAGTCCTTCTCCCAGCACGTTTTCCACAGCACCAGCCTTGCCGCCTCGATCTTGCTGTAGAGGTCCGCCGCTTCGAACGACTTTGCCTGGTAGTCTACGACCTTCCGGCCGAATATCGATCGCTTGCCCGCGTGGTCCAGCCCCAGCCTGAAGGCCCCGACGGCCGTGCCCAGGGTGAGGGCGCTGATGGTAACCCTGCTGTTGGTGAAAATTTCGAGCACCTGCTGGAGCCCTCGGCCGCGAACACCCAGGAGGTTTTCATCCGGCACGAACACATCCCCTAGCTGAATGCGGGTGAGATCCGACGGGATCCACACCTTCTTGTTGAGCCTGGTCCGGGTGATTCCGGAAGACGAGAGGTCCACCAGGTACATGGACAAGCGGCGGCTGCGGGGGGCGTCCGGATCGGAAACCGCTGTTACCAGGGCGTAATCGCTGATGGCCCCGTTCGTTACGTAGGACTTGGTCCCGTTGAGGACCCAGCCCCCGGACACCTTTTCGGCCTGGGAGGCTATGGCCGCCACGTCGCTTCCGGCCGTCGGTTCCGTGTTGCCTACGCAAAACAGGCGCTCGCCGCGGGAGGCCGGCGGCAGGCAGGCTTTTTTCTGCTCCCCGTTTCCGAAGAGCAGGATCCCCTTGGCGCCCAGGGAAACGTGCACCAGCACCGCGACCCCCACGCCCGGGGAAACGGTGCCCAGGTGTTCTTCGATGAGCGCCTGCTTCAACACCGGCTGTTCGCGCAGGACGCCGTTTTGGGCGTCGAAGCCCAAAAACCCTGCCGATCCCAGCTTCGTGAAAAATTCGCGCGGAATTTCTCCCCCGGAATACCATGCCGACAGATAAGGTTTGAGGTGCTGTGCCAGGAATTGTTTGTATTCGTTGAGGTTTTCCAGGTAACCGGCGGGTATGGCGAAATCCATCGCGTGTACTCCTCTGTTCGGGCGGCTTCGATCCGGAGATCTTTCGCGCCGGTTTTCCTCGAACCCTTCGCGGACCCGGCGCGGTCCGGACCATGTTTCCCTGATATTAGTGACTGGCCGGCCGCGGCTCAACGGTGCGGACAAAAAATCGGGGAAAGGCGGGGAGCGCCCCGCCTGACAAGTTTCGTTTGCACAATGGGGAGTTCTATTGTAAGAGGGGCGCAAATGAGTTTATGTTTTTTCGCCCGCGAACCGAATTATCCTAGGGTGGTAGTTCTGATTGGTTCCTAAAAAGTACGGGTTTGGCAGCATTTTTGCTTGTGCTTCGCAGGGCAGTCCTGCAAGAGCCCCGGAGTTTTTCCGGGCGCAGGAGCGGTCCCGGTGGAAGTTCCCGGCACAAGCCGCCATTTCTGCAGGTAGATAATTATTGTTGGACGTTCCCGGGACGGGGGCTATACTGTGCCATCCTTATTGAGAGGTCAAAAAGATGGCCGCCCTGTCTTGAGGGAATGCCGCATTCGATGCCAGCGGGGTCTCCGGCCCGAGCTGATGGAGATGTGGCTGCGGGCTGGAGTGATCCGGGAATATCATCTGTAAGTCCAAAGCAGATTAAGAAAAATTAGAAACACCAGAGAAGAAGGAGAGAAAGATGAAGAAGGCAATTCTTATACTGGCTCTTGTGGTTGCAGTTTCGGCTTTTGCTACTGTCAATGCTCGCGCCGCTATCGTTACCGGCACCATCACCCAGGTGGGCAACGGCTGGGGAATGAGCATGATCTTGGTGAACGACGGCGTGACGAACACCTGGTATGTCTTGGACTCGTCGTCGCAAAAGCAGATGCTGGCACTCGCGATGTATGCCCAGGCAAACAGCAAACAGGTACAGGTCCACGTTGTGGCGCCGGAGAACGCCTCCACTGCGGTTGCCCTTTACGTGTTGCCCTAGCGCTCGACACGGATGTCCATTGTATTCGGATTGTGTCCGTGAGGTCGATATTCCGCATGACTGATCTGCCGCCCCGCCGCAGGGACCGGTTCCGGGCGGTTTTGGTGCCTTGGAGGCAAAACGGCGGAAGGGAGTTGCGGGCTTGCGGCCGCCTCGTGCGCGAAGGCGCTGGCGAAATTTACGGAGCGGAGTCGCGGGATGTGTCAACGTGAGGTTCGTCGGAATTTTGACGTAACTGTTACTTAGGTTCGCAAATTATAAGATGGGGGTCTGGCAGTGGCTGCTGGCGTGCCTGAAAAATCTGTCGGTCTGGGGCCCTTTTACAGGATTATATTGCTGGGGCTTCTGGTGTGTGCCGTTTCACTCACCTTGTGCGGTTGCGGGTCCGGGGACAATGTTTCCGAAAAGAAGGCCTCCGGGCAGGCTTCGACACCCGGTGCGGCCGCGGTGGCTCCCGCTGCGAAACCGGACCGCGCTCCGGAGCCCGCTGCTTCGAAGGTCGCCGGGCAGGCGGCGCCGGAGAGCGCCGCACAGGGTGAAGCCATATCCGATTCCGCGGTGATTTTCCCCCCCGTGGGACGCGACGGACACGGGATCACCCTGGGTGAGTTCAAGAAAATGAGAGAGGCCGCCCTGGAAAAGGAGCGCCACATGGATCTCGATTCCATGGAAATTCTGCCCTCCGATGGTTCCGGCAAGGGCGGGATGACGCTCGGCGAGTTTAAAAAGATGAGGGAGGCCGCCCTGAAAAAAGAAAAGGAGATCGATCCCGATTCCATGGAAATAATTCCGCCCGACGGGTCGGGAAAACCGGGGATCAGCATCGGCGAGTTCAAGCAGATGCGGGAAGCGGCCCTTAAGAGGGAACAGGAAATCGGCCCCGATTCCATGGATATGATCCCACCCAATGCATCCGGCAACGGAGGGATGACGGTTGGGGAGTTTAAGCAGATGAGGGAACTCGCCCAGAGCCAGGAAGGCAACCCCGATCCCATGGACATGATGCTCCCCGGCAAGGCCGGAGAGCCCGGTATGAGCCTGGGAGAATTCAAGGCCCTGAGGGGACAGGAAGCCGCTCCTCCCGCAAATCTTCCCACCGCACCGCAAAAGTAGAGACCCCGGCTGCAACGATGTTTTTTACGGGTCCGCCGTGCCTTTTCCGGGCAGGCGGACCCTTCGCTTTCTTTCCTCCCGATCGGTACGATCACCTGTCGGGCCCGCCGGTTTTTAGCCTTTTTATTCGCGGGTGATAGTGCTATAAACTCCCCCAAAATGCCGAGCCCATGTTTTCCCCGGCGGAAAACATCGTTTCCGGCCGGTACCTTACGTGCGATGCGACCGGTCCGGACCCTCCGCAGGTCCTTTAAAGGTGAAGGCGCCGTGCCACCATCGAAAGACAAGATTTGTCAGGCAGTTTTTGCCGTTTTCTGCAGGAAATCCCAATGTGTTTTGCAAGGCTCCAAAAAACCGGCGCCTTTTGGGGGCTCGTCGTTCCACATGGCCGCTGGCCTGGTGTAGGGCTAAAGAATGGGTAAAGTAAAAACAGAGCAACTGGCCGGGAGTCCCGACACTCCGCCCGCCGACCCGCCGGATGGGTTCGAGGTCCGGGATTCCATGCCGGAGTCCATCGAGGCTGAACTGGAAGCCATGTACACCGGCCTGGTGCTGGCGTGCGAACTCATAAAAGCCGGGGAGCGCCGGGCTTGTTTCCGGCGGGTGGCGGCCAAGCTGTTTCGCCTGAACCTGTCGGGCGCGCTGCGTTTTTTCAGAGACTCGAAACGGATCATGCGCAGCGGCCTTTTTGACTATCCATTCTACATGAGCCAGTTGAAGGACGATTCGGCCCTTGCGTCCCATCCGCTCGTTCATTTTATGGATAACGCCAACTCGGGCCGTTTCGACCCCAACCCGCTGTTCGACGTATCGTTTTACCTGGAAAACAATCCCGAAGTCACCGTCATGCGGATCAATCCGCTTTCCCATTATATAAAATACGGCGCCCGCCGGGGGGCCAACCCCCACCCTTCTTTCCATACGTTATTTTACCTGAAAACTTACCCCGATGTGGCCGTATCGGGAATTAATCCATTGCTGCACTTCATAAAAACCGGCGTGGCCGAGGGGCGCAAATCCCGACCCGACCCGACGGCCGAAGGCGCCTTGCGGCCCTGCGGATCGGAAGACGGCGGACCGGGAGAAAAGGCCGCGGTGCTCAAGGCCCTGTGCGGCCGCATTCTGAGCGGAAAAGCCTCCGGCACGGACTTGCCCGTTCGCAGCGACTACGAACGGTGGATGTCAAAAAACGAAGCGTACGATCCCGACGCCGTGCAGCGAGAAATTGCCGACTTCAAGACCCGCCCGGTCATTTCCGTCATCACGCCCGTCTACAACGTCGATCCCAAGTGGCTGGACCGGTGTATCGAATCCGTGCGGGACCAGTGGTATCCAGACTGGGAACTGTGCCTCTACGACGATGCCTCCACCCGGCAGGATACCCTGGAGTGCCTTGCTCGATGGGAGGACACGGACCCGCGCGTCATTGTAAAATACGGCGAAGTGAACCGCCACATCGCCGGGGCGTCCAACGAAGCGCTGAAGTCTGCCTCGGGGGATTTCGTGGCCCTTCTGGACAATGACGACACCCTGGCGCCGTTCGCCCTGTTCGAAATCGCCCGGGCGATCAACGCGAACCCGCGGGCCGGCTACCTGTACTCCGATGAAGACAAGATCGACGGCGACGAAAACCGATCGATCCCTTTTTTCAAGCCGGACTGGTCGCCCGATCTTCTCCTTTCGTGCGGGTACACCAACCATCTATCCGTATACCGAAAAGATCTCGTGGACCAGATGGGCGGGTTCAGGGCGGAATACACTCCAAGCCAGGACTACGACCTCCTGTTGCGGGTTACGGAGAAGATCGACGACGGTGAAATCGTCCACATCCCGAAAATTCTCTACCACTGGCGCTCCATCCCGGATTCCACGGCCATCGACCCGTACGCCAAAAACGGGG
>LUZZ01000322.1 GCA_001603845.1 Syntrophobacterales bacterium Delta_01
TGATGAGCTCCATCGCCCTGGCTCTCATCATCTGGTACGGCGGCCGGCAGATACTGCAACATTACATGACCATCGGTATCCTGACCGCGTTCATTTCGTACATGCGGCTGTTTTTCCAGCCCCTCCGGGAACTTTCGCAAAAGTATACCATCGTGCAGTCCGCCATGGCTTCGGCCGAAAGGATTTTTCAGCTCCTGGACACCGAGGACCGCATGCCCGAGGTCCGGGACCCCGTGAACCTCACCGTGGTAAGGGGCGAAATAGAGCTGCGCAACGTAGTGTTCGGCTACGAACCGGGGAGGCCGGTCTTAAAGGACGTGTCGTTCGAGGTAAAAGCGGGCGAGACCCTGGCCGTGGTGGGGGCCACCGGGTCGGGCAAGACCACCATCATCAACCTGCTGGAAAGGTTCTACGAACCCTGGAAGGGCCGGATACTGCTGGACGGCGCGGATCTCGGAAGGCTCGATCCCCGCTGGCTGCGGGAGCAGATCGGGCTGGTGATGCAGGACGTGCTCATCGTGCCGGGCACCGTCCGGGAAAACATCCTGCTGGACCGGGAGCTTCCGGGAGAAAAAATCGAAGAGATCATCCGGCTCGCCCAGTTGGAGACCCTGGTGCGCAGGCTTCCCGAGGGAATCGACACGCGGGTGGGCGAGGGGGGCATGGACCTTTCCACGGGCGAGAAGCAACTGCTGTCCTTCGCGCGAGTGCTGGCCAGAGACCCCAAAATCCTGGTCCTGGACGAAGCCACGGCCAACGTGGACACCGAAACCGAAATAATGGTCGAACGGGCCATCCGGGCGGTGCTCGCCAACCGGACGAGCATCATCATCGCTCACCGGCTTTCAACCGTGAGGCGGGCCGACCAGATCATCGTGATCGACGAGGGGCGCGTGGTGGAGCACGGTACCCATGAATCTCTCATGAACAAGGCGGGCCTGTACTACCACCTGCAGATGCTGCAAAACGGCGCTTCGTCCAAGCCGGAAACGGAAGCGGCAGCGGCCGAGCAGGGGGCCGGTTTCTGATCCGAGATCGGGAGAGGCGGCAGAAAATGCGCTGTTGCGGCCCCGGCTATTCCCAGCTCAACACGTCGGCGTTTTCCCCGTCACCGCCTTCCTGCCCGTCGGCTCCCAGAGAATAAAGGTCGTAGTCTCCGTGCTCGCCGGGCGAACGGTAGATGTAGGGTTTGCCCCAGGGATCGGGCGGGACGTTTTTGGGAAGATAGGGGCCTTCCCAGTGGTCGAGTCCGGGATTCTTAACCAGGCTTTCGAGGCCTTCTTCGTTGGAAGGGTACCGGCCCACGTCCAGCCGGAACTGGTCGAGCGCTCCGCCCAGCAGGGCGATCTGGGCCTTGGCGGCCTTTTGCTTGGACGAGCCGATTTTCTGAAACAGCTTGGGGGCCACCAGGGCGGCAAGCAGGCTCAGGATGATCATGACTATGAGAAGCTCGATCAGGGTAAAACCCCTCTCGGAGCTTTTGGTGCGGTATCTGTCGGATTTAGGCCGAAGCATGGCATTCAACTCCATTGGCAATACAGGGTCCGGCAAAAGCGCCGAACTGCGAAACTCGTTTCTTCGATAAAGCTTCCGCGCGAAAAAAACCGGCCGCCGGGGCCGGAAGCCGCGGTCCGCCGGGAACCGCCCGGCTTACGGAACCGGGGACGAATCAGCAGATAACAGCGGCGCTCGATACTGTCAATCTCTTTTATTCCGGCCTTTTCAGCGGGTAGCGGGCGACGCCGGTCGGAAGTTTCCAAGGACTTTTACTCGTCGTCTTCGATCGGGGAAAGGGCCTCCACGCTCAAGCCGGTCGCTTCGCCACGCAGGTACAGTTCTCCACCGGAACCGACCGACAGAGGCGCCCGGTACTGTCTCTTGTACTCCAGGATGAACTTACCCTCCACCAGCCGGGCCGTCACCTTTTCCCCGTTGGGCATGCAATATTTCTGGCCGTCCACCAGCATGTCAAAACTTTCTTCAGCATGGATTGTGATTGTCCGAATTATGAATTATGAAACACCGCACGTTAGCATACATGTTTCGCGTGCCGGTGCAAGGCAAAAAATGGGATCTAAACTGGAAAGTTCAATCATTTGTGCTAGATACGACCTAGATGAGGTTTACATTCCTGCGAGGGATGATTATTCTTTCATCCGAAGCTGGAAATGATGCAAAATGCACCGGAATGCGCGGGCGCATTCCAGATCAAGGGAGGGGCAATCATGAACCCATATATAATCAACAACATGGATTTCTATAGAGGCACCAGGTTGGACGACCTGAATGCGGAGCAGCATGAACCGGTCACCATCAATACGCCCGAAGGGGTGCCCTCCGCCCAGGGAAATGAACCTGCGAAAGAACATTCCGAGGAGCAGGTGGATGAAAGAATCCAGCTCTGGATGAACAATATCAAGGAGTTTATAAGAGGCATCGACGTCAAGGCCCTGTAGTGCCCTCCGTCCGTGTCCCCGGGATCCCCTCCATTTGCCCCGGCAGTGTGGAGGGGATTTTTTTGGGAATTTGGGGATCAGAAAACCGGGATTTGAGAGGCGGGTGGGTACGGCCTAGGGGCTGTTGCCCGAATGTGCCGAGCAAATGCGGATTCTCCATACAACACGGACCGGAGGCGGGAGAATTCCTTCCGGAGGCTTTGCCCCGAAGGGGCTTGATAGATCAGCCCAGGGTCAGCGCAAGCGCCACCCTGGGGAATCGGATCGTAAATGAGATTTCCGCCCTGAAGGGGCTGCACAATATATGAACAAACCCTCTCAATGCCCCCTATGTAACCCTTCCAGGGTATCCCCTAAATTGTGTGCCGCCATTCGTTCCCGGGGTGGCGCTGGCCTCGGGCTATCCTAAGTAGCCCCTTCGGGGCATGCCGGCGTTCCGTTTTCATCCACGACTTTCCGCACTGTGCCGGATTCCGATTTCCGGAGCACCCGAACGTGGGACTTCGCAAGCTAACATAAAAATGCCCAGACCGTCATTCCCGCAACGCATTCGGGCGGGAATCCGGCGCCTTCAGGCGGGAATGATTATTTTCTCCTTTTCCCGTTCTCTTTCCCGGCGGGCGAATGTCGCCTTTTGTTCCGCGATTGGTTGATGCCGCGGGGCTTTTCCGTTATAAACTCCTTTCTGTCCGCCGTTGGGCGGACCCGCCGGAAACCGGGGAGGCAGGGCTTACTTGATGGCAGGAAGAAAGTTCAATTCGATCCCGATAAGACTCATTGCGGCATTGGTGGGCCTGTGTCTCGTCGCCGGCACCGCCGCCGCGGTCGAACGGCTGGAGCAGCCCAAAGACAGGCAGTTCGGCGACTGGCTGGTCACCAATATCGGGGCCGAACCCGCCACCCTGAACCCCATCACCTCCACCGACGCCTATGCTTCGGCGATCGAGGGCTACATCTACGAATCCCTTCTCCAGCGCGACCCGAAATCCCTCGAACTGGTGCCGGTCCTGGCCGACAGGTGGGACATTTCGGACGACCACCTCACCTATACTTTCTACCTCAAAAAAAACATCAAGTGGGAGGACGGCTACCCTTTCACCGCGAAAGACGTCTTGTTTTCATACGAGCGCATCATGGACCCCAAGGTGGACGCCGCTCCCCAGCGAAACTACTACCAGAACATCACGAAGGTGGAAACGCTCGACGACTACACCGTGCGTTTTCACTATAAAATGCCTTACTTTCTCGCGCTTTCGTTTTGCGGCGGCATCCCCATCGTCCCGGCCCACCTGTTCAAGCCGGGCGAGGATTTCAACCAGCACCCCATCAGTCGAAAGCCGGTGGGGAACGGGCCGTACAAGCTCGACCACTGGGACACCGGGAAGGAAATCGTGCTGGTTCGAAACGATGATTACTGGGGCGAAAAGCCGGGGCTCAAAAAGGTGGTCTTCAAGATCATCTCCAACCCTACCGTCTCCCTGCAGGTGCTCAAACAGGGAGGGTTGGACGAAATGTCGCTTCTGCCCATCCAGTGGATGCGCCAGACCGGAAGCCGCAGGTTCGAGGAAAGCTACAGGAAGCTCAGCTACTACAATCCCCAATTCAGCTATATCGGGTGGAACATGCGCCGGGCGCCCTTCGACGACAAAATGGTGCGCCGGGCGATGACCATGCTGGTCGACCGGAAGACGATCCTCAAACAAATCCTGTTCGATCTCGGGGTGGTGGTGGACAGTCCCTTTTACATCAACAGCCCGGAGTACAATAAAGATATAAAACCGTACCCTTACGATCCGGCCGGAGCCGTCGCGCTGCTGAACTCGGTGGGCTGGAAGGAACGGGACGGCGTCATGCAAAAGGACGGAAAACCGTTCGAATTCGAATTCCTGGTGCCCGCCGGTCCGAAGCTGAGCGAGCAGATAGCGATCCTGCTTCAGGAGAACCTGAAGGAGGTCGGCATCAGGATGAGCATTCGAAAGCTGGAGTGGGCGGTTTTTATCCAGAAAATCGAGGAAAATAATTTCGACGCATGTACACTGGGGTGGTCCCTGGGGTGGGAATCCGATCCCTACCAAGTCTGGCATTCATCCCAAGCGGTGGCCAAAGGCTCCAACTTCGTGGGCTTCAAGAATGCGGAAGCCGACAAGCTGATCGAAGAAGCCCGGCAGGAGTTCGATCCCAAGAAGCGCATCAAGCTCTACTACCGCTTCCAGGAAATCATCCACGACGAGCAGCCGTACACGTTCCTGTTTACGAGGAAGGCGCTGGTTGCGGTTTCGAAGCGGTTCGAAAACGTGGTCGTCTACCCGATGGGCCTGGCGCCCCAGTACTGGTGGGTGCCCAAGGCCGAACAGAGATACAGGGAGCCCTGAGAAATTGAGGAATCAAAGGCCGTGCTCGTCCAATCTCTCGGTTCCTGGATTGAAAAGCATATGGATCATTTAACCCGATCATCGAATAACATGCTGGTGGCGCAAGGCGTCGACCGGGTCCACTACCGGCGAAAGCAGGCGGAGTGGATACGGGAGCGCCTGGCCGATCCCGGTTCTTTTTTCATCCCGCTCTGGAAGTCCCGTGTGCTGGTGACGAACGGCGCGCATCCTCGGGCCGTTTTGCTGAAAAGAAGCGAAATTAAGCAGGTTCCGGCCGAAGACGCGGCCTTCTTCCTGGGTGAAGAAAACGGCGCGGGTATTTTTGCCTTCGAAATCGACGGGGACGAGCCGGGCGAAGACGCCGTGCCGGCCGGCTGCGGCCGGTTTTGCGACCTGCGTTCGGTGGGGGCTTTGCTGTCCGGCAACGACGGTTCGCTTCTGACCTACGCCAAGACGCTCACCTACTGGCATGGGCGCAACCGGTTCTGCGGGGCGTGCGGCAGTCCGAGCGCCAGCCGGGAAGGCGGGTACATGCGCGTGTGCACCAATCCGGACTGCGGGGCGCTGCACTTCCCGCGCACGGACCCGGCCATCATCGTGCTGATCCGCCTGGGCGGGCAGGGGGAAAAGTGCCTGCTCGGAAGGCAGCCGTCCTGGGCCCCGCGGCGGTACTCGGTCATCGCGGGGTTCGTGGAACCGGGCGAGAGCGCGGAGGCGGCGGTGGTGCGCGAGGCTTACGAAGAAGCGGGCGTGTCGATCGGGGAGGTTTATTATCATTCCTCGCAGCCCTGGCCGTTTCCCAGTTCCCTGATGCTCGCTTTCACGGCGGATGCCCGCGACGGGCGGATCGAGGACTGGTTCGACGCCCGGAGCGCCCTTGCCTTGAGAGAACTCGCGGCCCGGCAGAAATCGGACTGACACGGGGATCGATTTTCGATGAAAGCATACCTGATAAAAAGGCTGCTCCAGATTATCCCGACCCTGCTCGGCATTACCCTCATTACCTTCGTCGTCATCCAGCTCGCCCCCGGAAACCCGGCCATGCTCAAGCTCCAGATGGGCCGGGGGCAGGCGGAACTGGGCGGCAAGGGGGGGATCTCCGAAGAAATAGTCAACCAGACCAAAAAACTCTACGGCCTGGACAAGCCGCTGCCCGTCCAGTACCTGCTGTGGGTCAAACGGGTGGTCACCTTCGATTTCGGAACGTCCTACAAAGACCATCGAAAGGTGTGGGACAAGATCGCCGAACGGCTTCCCATAACCATCCAGATCAACATCATTTCCATTTTCCTGGTT
>LUZZ01000323.1 GCA_001603845.1 Syntrophobacterales bacterium Delta_01
CGGGCAAGCGGGCGGTCGTCTATTGCTCGTTCGGCGGCGGCCATACCGGGGAAAACGAGGCCGTGCCGGCAGTGAAATTCATGGGACAACTGTTCGACCACCTGGGCTTTGAAATCATAGGGGAATGGTACGTGGTCGGGGAGTTCCACGGCAAGCTCCAGCCTCTTTCCATTTCCGGCCGCCTGGGCAACATCGTGGGCCGGCCCAACGAAGCCGACCTGCAGGACATTGCCGAAAAGGTAAAAGGCATCCTCAGGGTTTATCCCGCTTGAAACCCGTGCCCAGCACCGCAAAAACACCGGGAAAAAGACCTGGACCCGCTTGCCGGCAGGCTCCGGGTCATCATTTTCCAGGGGACAGTAATACCAAGTGCGTCCAAAGCGGTATCGAAACGATGCCTTAAAAGCGCGGGGGCGCTTTGCCCCCGCGGCCCCTCCACGCCGATTCGCGGATCGATTCGGCGTACGGCAGGAAACGCATGACGGTGAGGCTTAAAGTGAGGAAAAATGTGTTGCTGTTAGGGACCGGGTACCAGTTCCTCCCGGGCGTGGCTCCGACTCATGGGACGACTGTTCGGTAATGACGCTCCATATTGCCGTGGTGACGGCGCTCACGTTTTTTATCTGCGGCGTGCTCCAGGGGATGGTGGGGTTCGCCTTTGCATTATTCGCCCTCCCCGCGCTCCTGGCGCTCGGCTTTTCGCTGCCGGACTCCGTGGCGCTCGTCTTGATGGGCGCCCTTTCGCAGATGTTCCTGGCAATTCATCTCATGCGCCGGTCCATCGACTGGAAGGGGCTGACCCCCCTGATTATCGTGGGTACTTTGGCCACGCCGATCGGGATTTTCTTCATGCACCGGCTTTCCGTGCAGACCGGCATGATCATTCGCCAGTGCCTTGGCGGAGTCATCCTGGCGACCGTCGTAGCGCAGTGGCTGCTTCGCCCGGTCCCGCAGGAGCGCGTTGCCGCGGGATGGGGCTACCTGGCGGCACTCACGTCGGGGATTCTGGGAGGCCTGTTCGGCATCGGCGGGCCGCCGAACCTGATCTGGGTCTACGCGCACCGGTGGTCCAACGAAAAGTACCGCATCACGCCCGTGGCCCTCGCCCTGCCGCGCTTGTCGCTGCAGGTGGCGATGATGCTCTGGGTGTTCGGCTGGGGGCTGCTGTCGGTGTTCGAAACCGGGATGATCTTCGCGCCGTTCAGCATTCTGGGTTCCGCGGCGGGCCTGAAGATCGGTTCGCGTCTTCCGATTCCGTGGCTTCGCACCGCCGTTTTTGCCCTGCTGTGCATGATCGGGGCCGTGAACCTGCTTCGCCCGTGGCTGGGCCTGTGAGGATGGCAGGTGCGTGAGGTGAGGTGGGTTCGTTTCGCCCGACATCCGGGGTGGAAAAGGCGGCGGGCGCCCAAAAACGGCGCCCGCATGTTTATTTGCAGACAAACCCCGACCGGAAAGCGCCCGGCGGTTTCCCCCGCCGCGGCCTGTCCTCAGCCCACTATCCACAGGGCCAGTTCACTCGAATACTGGACCAGCTTGCCGGTTACGCGGCCCATATCGAACTCTTCCGTATCGGAGAGCCCCTTTCTGCCGACCACCACCGTCCCGTAGCCTTCGCGCATCGCTTCGTCGAAAATGGCGCCGGCCCGGCTGGCCACTCCGGAAATCACCTTCGTGGCGATCCTCTCCGGCCGGATCCCGGCCGAGACCAGGATCTCGAATGCCCGGTCGAACGAGGGTTTTATCTGGTTTGCGGCCTCATCGAGCAGCCGTCTCCGGTATTCGTCCGGAAAGATCTTTTCCTTTTCCACCGCCGAGACCGAAATGCCCCGCACCACGTGGACCAGCAGGATGTGCTGGTTCGCCGGGTTTATCATCCGCGCGACGTGCCGGACCGCTCTCAGAGCCGGCTCCGACGCATCCATGCCCACCAGGATTTTGCCCCTCCCGGTGCTGCCGCCCACCAGCCATAGGTTCACCGTCCCGAACTTGGCGGCGACCTTTCCGGCCACGCTCCCGAGGGTCAGCGCCGTGCGGGCGCCCAGGTAGCCGCGCCCGACCACCACGGCGTCATAGCCCTGCCGCCCTTCCCTGAGCAGGTCGCGCGCGATGCCTTCCTTGACCTTCTGGATGCTGATGACGGCGGAATATTCCGGCATCCCGATCTCCACGAACCGGCTCCGCAGCCCCCGCATGAGGTTTCTGATCTGTTTTTCCCGATCGATTTCCCATCTTTTCAGGTGGTCGAGATCTCCGGGCAGTTGCGGTTCCTTTTCCCGGTCCAGGAAAAAATCCGGGGCCCTGGCCATGATGTGGAAAAGGACGATCTCCGTTTTCATGGCGGGCACCATCCCGCTCAGGTAGTCTATGATATCGTTGGTTTGTTCCGACCCGTCGACGGCAACAAGAATCTTATTCCGCTCGCGCTCCATCCCAGTTCCTTCCACCCGCGTTGCCGTTTCCCCGGAACAGTCTCCGGGGTCAGTGTTCCTCCATCGGGAAAGTCAGCATGGCCCCATGCCAGCCGATTACCACGACAATAGGGGAAAGGGAAAAGATGAGCAACAGATAAATAATGCCCGACAGGTGCAGGGTGGTGAGAAGATCCGGCACGGTGACGCGCCAGGCCAGGAGCACCACGCTCGCCACCAGCATGATGAAGGAACAGATCATCTTGATTTGGACCCGGCGCGACGGTTTGCCCATGTAGTTGGCCAGCCAGGTGATGAACCCGGTGACCATGACCAGCGGCGTAAAGAGGGTTCCCGCCGCCAGGCAGTAAAAGGAAGTGGTTTCGAAGGAGGCGTTGCCCGTCAGCAGGAAGAGCAGCGCAAAGAAGGACGTGGAGAGCATGAACACAATGGGAAAATGCACGGTCATGGGATGAGGGTGGCGGCGCAGGATGGGGTAGCGCACGAAAACGGGCTCCAGGAACCCTTTCGGCTCCTCGGGGGCGGTTTTCTTCGGCCGGAGTACCCCGACCTGGGGAAATCGTTCCAGCACTTCGGCCTCGTGAGGGGCCGCCTCGATGTCGGCCGTGAGGTCGGTGCCCGAGTGATGGCGGTTCATGTGCGTGCCGGTCTTCCAGAGCCTGCTCCCGCTGACGTCGTAAATCTTGCCCTTGTAGGCCACGTACACGGGCTTGCCGTCCCTGCCGTTGTAGCCGGCCAGTTCTTCCAGGTTCAATTCCAGCATTGGATATCTCCATGGAGTTGTTCGGATGAGAAAACAGCCGATGATATTGGGCAAGAAGATAATAACCGCACCGGACATGACAACCGTAACACCGGGGTAAGGAGGCGGTACTTGAAAAAGGACCTCGGCCGTCGTCCGTTAGTGTCTCCTATCCGGTTACACTTGTCATCATTCATGTGACACCTATGCCAGCTATCGGCGGCAGCCCGGCCAACCGTAATTTCAGCGCTGCCCGCGCCTTGCGCCGATTCGATCCGGTCCGTGCCAATATGTGTCAGGCGGCGGAGCCGGAACCGTGCCTCGGGAACGTTTTTGTAAGAAAGCGTCATTTAAGGAAAAATCAACAGTGGTACGGACCTTGCTTTTTTACTCACGACAAAAGGGGAGTGCGAACGCCATTTGAACATCGAGCTCCTCCTGCTGAAATTCCTATTGTCTTTAACGCATTCCCCTTATCGGCGACTTTTTCACTATACTGCCGGGCGAGTTTCTCAGCAACAGATCGAGGAGCGGGCTATGATTCTGAACCTGGATGGGTTTGAGCTGGAAATTCATCGTGACTCGTTCGTCTGTGTGGATGACGGGGCCAAGGTTCGCTTTTGCGAATGGGGGCTCCTGGACGGAAACCTTCAGTCGGCGTTTCGAACCATCCAGGACGAGCTGGCCCTGGTTGCGGAAAAATTCATCATTTCCGAAAACAAGGCCGCTTTCGATGCCATAGCCGAAGAGTACCCGGCAAATGCCGTCGAATCCTGCGTTTAACCGCCGTGGTCGTTGCAC
>LUZZ01000001.1 GCA_001603845.1 Syntrophobacterales bacterium Delta_01
GTGTTGGTAGCTTTTTTTCATCCCCGGACGACTGTACTCCCCCAAAACCGAATACATTATAACCTATTCAACAAATAGGGTGTTCAATGTATTTACCGACCGGCCGCCAAATTGTAACCTTGGGAAAACGGGGCATATCGTCGGCCTGTGGGGGGGCAGCAATGGACGTTGCAGCAGTGTCTGGAGGAAAGGGTCCGCAGAGAGATAAAATGTATTGCGTTCTTATAGTGGAAGATAATCCTCTGTTCCGCAGGTCGCTCAGGGAGCTGCTGGAAGTGAGGTTTCCATCGGTGGGCATAAAAGAGGCATCGGACGGACGACAGGCACTGGACATGGTGCGCGATACGAAGCCCGATCTCGTTTTCATGGACATTAAGCTCCCGGACAAAAACGGGCTCGAACTGACACGGATCATCAAACAATCCCATTCGGGGATCCCCGTCATCATTCTCACCAGCTACGACTTTCCGGAATACCGGGAAGCGGCCATGCACAGCGGGGCGAGCTACTTTCTCACCAAGGGCAATGCCAAAAGCGACGAAATAGCCGCCGCCGTGAGTTCGGCCCTGAGGTTCCGGGACGAATCCAACGGCAACGGGCATTCGGGCGACGGCCGGGCAAGAATGTAATCGCCTCCGCATATTTTCATTTCCCACTTCAGGGATATGTACGGGAGAGAAGAGTTAAAATACGGATATGTACCTTACCCATATAGGGTGATGACCCTATTTATCTCTCCTTCGCGATAAGAGTATACATATCGGCCAAGAAGACGCGGCACCTGATTTATTCATCGAGATGCCAGATATGGCAGGAGGGGAAGCAATGAGCGGAGTACACGTGGCTGGCCATCTTTCGGTCGACGAAATAAAGATGAAAATGCAGATGAGCGCCGGTTTTCTGAAATTTCAGAAATGGCTCGTTATTTACAATTTCCTGGTCGATCCCCGCCCCATCGCCGAGATCGCGAAGCATACGGGGCTTTCCGAATCGAGCGTCTACCGGATCATCTCGGAATACAACACGGAAGGTCCCGAGGCCATCGACCCGTTCAAGACGATGGGAACGCCGTCCTGGCACGAACAGGCCAGGTCGTTTTCGATTTGATCGCCCCGCTGACGGCAATCACAATACCCCGCGCCGATACCCATCGCGCGAGGCGGCCCCAATCATGAAAAACCTGTTCGGTTTGCCGGTTCCCAAGCTCCGACGGGGGGACCCCGTCCCGGAAGCACCAGTTTCGTGTCGCGCCTGGAATGGAAACGGAAGCTTCGGAGCGGAGGTTCCCGGGCCGGAGTTCGGGAACCGGCAAACCGCAGCCTGAGACCTTCCCGTTTGCCCGATTTTTCTCTGTGCTCTTCGCGTCTGTGCGGTTGGAAGAAGCCTTCTACGACAGCCGGTTGCGGTAGTCTTCGTAGCCGAACCTGCGCACCACCCGGATGTTTCCTTCCCCTTCCCTTACGGCGATGGACGGAAGCTTCACCCCGTTGAACGTATTGTTTTTGACCATCGTGTAGTGGGCCATATCCTGGAAAACCACCCGCGAGCCGATACGCAGCGGTTCGGGAAAGGAATAATCTCCGATCACGTCTCCCGCCAGGCAGGTGAGCCCTCCCAGCCGGTAGGTGTATTCGAATTCTCCCGGCTTCCCCGCCCCGGCTATTTCGGGCCGGTAGGGCATTTCGATCACGTCCGGCATGTGGGCGGCGGCGGAAGTGTCCAGGATGGCGATTTTCATCCCGTTGTCCACGATGTCCACCACGGACGCCGCCAAAAATCCCGTATTGAGCGCCACGGCCTCGCCCGGTTCCAGGTAGACCTGCACGCCGTACCGGTCCCGGAATGCGGCCGCCAGGCCGCACAGCAGGTCCACGTCGTAGTCCGGCCTGGTGATGTGGTGGCCCCCGCCGAAGTTCACCCACTGCATTGTTCCCAGGACGGGGCCGAACCCGGCTTCGAACGCCCGAAGGGTCCTGGCGAGGGAGTCCGCATTCAGTTCGCACAGGGTGTGAAAATGGAGGCCGGAGATTCCGGCGAGCTTTTCCGGCCGGAAATTGGCCCGTGTCACCCCCAGGCGCGAAAAGGGGGCGCAGGGGTCGTAGATGGCCGTTTTCACTTCGGAGTGCTCCGGGTTGACGCGGATGCCGAATTTCTTGCCCCCGGCCCCGGCCGGAACGCGGTCTCTGAAAAATTCCCACTGGGAAAAAGAATTGAACACCACGTGATCGGAAAACGAAAGGACCTGCTCGAACTCGCTTTCCACAAAACCCGGGCAGAAGGTGTGCACCTCTTTCCCGAATTCTTCGAACCCCAGCCGCGCCTCGTGCAGGGAACTCGCCGCCGTCCCGTCCAGCGACTTCGCGATCACCGGGAAAAGGCTGAACATGGCAAACCCCTTGAGGGCCAGGAGGATCCGGCACCCGGTGCGCTCGCGCACCGACTCCAGCACGCGCAGGTTCTTCTCCAAAAGCCCCCGGTCCACCACGTAGCAGGGGGTTTCGACTTCGCTTAGATCGGCAAGGATTTGGGAAATCGGGGTCAACTTGGCGTTCGGCATTGTGATTCCATACACCCCTTGATGGCCGAAATGACCGGGATCACGCGGCGAAACGCATGATTTCGACTTCCACGCCCTTCCGGCACGCGTCCTCGGCCATTTTCAAGACTTGCGACGTAACTTCCTGCGAAAGGTAATACTCTCCGCAATTTTCGCACACATCAGCCGGAACGGCTTTGATGATGACAACCGTTTCGTCCCGGTGCAGAGTGACCGTCACATTTCCCGGCCGGGTTTCACCCTGTTTGCAGATCAGGCATCTCATTCCGTTCTCCTCTGCCGGAAATCTTTCCTCCAAAGACCAGGGTCTGGAAAATAGACTGTTATCACATAACATTTACGATGTTCACTATCTATTCCCAAAACAACATGGAACGGCCCGGCAGCCCGGATGCATACGTGCCCACCTCACGGACTCCAGCCGTTTTCACGGCGGTCGCCCTCACGCGCATATCATTCTAATCCAGGAACACCTCGGTCCACGGCAGACCGTAGTGCGGAAGGTCCGCCATGAAGGGGTCCGGGTCGAACTGTTCGACGTTGAACACCCCGGCCCCCGTCCACCGGCCGGTAACCAGCATCTTGGCCCCGATCATCGCCGGCACGCCCGTGGTGTAGGAAATGGCCTGGGCGCCCACTTCCCGGTAGGCGCTTTCGTGGTCGCAGACATTATAGATATAATATTTGCGCCGCTTTCCGCCCTTCACGCCCTCGATCATGCAGCCGATGTTCGTCTTGCCCCGATAGTTGGCGGCAAGGGATGCCGGGTCGGGCAGCAGGGCCTTCAAAAACTGGAGCGGAACGATCTCGCAGCCCTGGAAGGACACCGGATCGATGCGCGTCATGCCCACGTTTTTCAGGACCCGCAAATGCGTCAGGTACTCCTGCGAAAAGGTCATCCAGAACCGGATCCGCCTGAGCCCCGGGACGTGCTTCACCAGCGATTCCAGCTCCTCGTGGTACATGAGGTACATCTCGCGGTCGCCGATCTGCGGGAAATCGAAAGTCTCGTGTACCGACAGGGGCTCGGTTTCCTTCCATTCGCCGTCTTCCCAGAACTTACCGCGGGCGGAGACCTCCCGGATGTTGATTTCCGGGTTGAAATTGGTGGCGAATAGATGCCCGTGCACCCCCGCGTTGCAGTCCATGATGTCGATGGTGAAGATCTCGTCGAAATGGTGCTTGAGCGCGTGGGCGCAAAAGATGTTGGTCACGCCGGGGTCGAACCCGCACCCCAGGAGGGCCGTAAGACCGGCCCGCCGGAACCGCTCCCGGTACGCCCACTGCCACTTGTAGGAAAACGCCGCCTCCTCGGGAGGCTCATAGTTTGCCGTATCCATGTAGCGGACCCCGGTTTCCAGGCAGGCGTCCATGATCGAAAGGTCCTGGTACGGCAGGGCCACGTTGATCACCAGGTCGGGCTTGACTCGATATATCAGCGCCGCCGTCCGGGCGCTGTCGTCGGCATCCACGCGGGCGGTCCTGATGGGACGGGGAAGCCCGGCGGCGATTTTTTCACATTTTTCAAGGGTTCGGCTGGCGAGCGTTATATCGGAGAACACATCCCGCGCCTGAGCGCACTTGTGGGCAACCACGCTTCCAACGCCGCCGGCACCGATGATAAGGACCTTACCCATGTTGAAACCCCCAATTTCGCTTTATGTTTGCTTCCGGATATGATTTAAGAATCGGGATTGCCCTAAGCGCTTGTATGCGCGCTATAACGGCTAAACTTGCAATTATAGAGTATGAGGTGGACCCGGGTCAATCCGCTTCACCGCATGCGGCGGGCGCACGGAACCGTTTCCTCCGCCCGCTTTTTATGCATCGATGCTCACTCTCCGACCACGGGCAGGATCGGTCCAGGGATGCACGACTACACGCAGTTTCAATCAAAAATAAGGCACCGCAGCGAAATCCTCGAAGAAACCATCCGGGAACTCGACCGGACGGGGCTTGCCGATACCAACGTCGCCAGGAGCTGGCTGGGGTATCTCGACGGAATCGGGCAGTCCCTGCACGCCCCGCTGCTGAAGATCGCCGTGGCCGGGTCGGTCAAATCCGGCAAGAGCACCCTCATCAACGCGATGGTGGGAAACGATCTGCTCAAAAGAGGAGCGGGGATCGTCACCGCCTTCATCACGCGGGTGCTCACCTCCGATGTCCCCGGCGGCTGGGTGGAACTCAAGCCCTGGCCCCGGATGAACGCCGAGGTGCAAGCCGCGCTGCGCCTGCTGCCGATCTTTTCCGAGCAGGCGCGCGCGCCGGGAGACTTCGACCTCCGACGCCCGGCGGAACGCGAGCGGATCGCCTACTGGCTCGACAGGATGAAATCCGAATGGCTCCAGTCGCGGGGCAGTATCGACCCTCATTTCCTGCTCCTGGAACGCTGCCTGGAGGGGTTTCCCCTGGTGGAAGGTGAAATGGGCGAGGAGGCCGCGCGCCGGTCCTTCGACAAGTCCACCATCGCCGGGCACCGGGACTACGTGGGCGATGAGCGGCGGTCGGTCTACGTTCGGGACATCGAACTGCGCTACCCCGTCCCCTGGCTGGGCGAAAGTATCGAACTGGCGGACTGCCAGGGAAGCGATTCGCCCAACCCGGCCCATTTCGAACTCCTCCAAAAGTACCTTCTCGACGCTCATTTCGTGGTCTACGTGATCGGCAGCCGCACGGGCTTGAGGGAGGCGGACTTCAAGCTGCTGGAAGCCATCCGGGCGCTCCGGATGTTTCCGCAGACCCTTTTCGTCCTGAACGTCGATTTCGACGCGCACGGCGACCGCGAGGACCTGGACAGGGTTTTCGATCGGGTGAGTGCGGAGTTGAAATGGGTGGTGCCGGAGCCGTCGCTTTTCGCCTTTTCCGCCCTGTTCCAGCTCCTGAAGCAGCTCGGCGACCGTGTGCCCAAGGGCGAGCGCCGGCATATCAAGCTCTGGAAGGACTCCAAGGTCCTGGTCAAGAGTTCCGAAGCCGGTTTTGCCGCCTTTAAAAAAGAGATGGAGGCCCGGATCCGCGCCAGCCGGTCCGAGGTGCTGGCCGGCTCCGGCATCAGCCGCCTGGAAATGGTGGCGGCCAATATGCTGGATTCCGTGCTTCTCGGCGAATCCGCCCTGGAAAAGAGCGCCGATGGGATAAAAGAGACGGCCGGGCAGCTCCGGGCCAGGCACTTCGCCCTTCAGTCCACCATCGAGGGGCTGGCCGAAACCGTCGCGGGGCTCAACCAGACCCTGAAACGGGAGAGCGGCTCCCGGATCGACCGCTGCCTCGATTTTCAAGACGGGCAGATCGTGAGGGAAGCCCTGGCCATGGTCGAGCACCACCGGGCGGCGCCCGCGCGCCGGCTGGAAACCCTGGACCACGCCGGCCTCATTCGGGAATACTACAGCTTCTACCTTGATTTTCGCCGCGAAATCACCTGCCGCCTCACGGAGAGGATCAACCTGCGCATCATGGAGTTTGCCAAGCAGGAGGAAACCCTGCTGCGGGAGCGCATACGGGAGGCGTTCCAGTCCCTGTGGGGCTTTTTCGACGCCGCTCTTGCCGATTACCGGCAGGATTTTCCGGGCGCCCGGCCCCGCGCCTCCGCCGAAATCGGCGGCTCGCACGGCGAGCCCGACCTGTCGAGCGCGGCCCTGCCGCCTCCTTTCAGCTCGTACCTGGAAAAGGGGGGGCTGGTTCGCGGCATCCTGCTGGTAAAGTTCGGCCTGAGCTCCTTTGCCGGCATCCTCTCGGGGATCCGGGCGCAGATCCGCAAGAACGCGGCCCCGGACACCGAAGCCCAGACGAGTGAAAAAACCGTGGAGGAGCTTTTTGAAACGGCCCTGCTGCGCGCCAGGAGCGAGGCCAAATCCGAGCTGCTGCACGCCTTCGGGGTGTTTCGCGAAGACCTCAAGACCGGTTATTCGAACAGAATTGCGGACGAGGCGTGCATTTTCCTCCTGAGGGAGTTCAGGGCGAGGGCCGAAATGGCGCAGGCGGATTTCGCAAACCTCCTGAGGCAAAGCGAGCTGCGGGGAGAACAGCGCATGGAGGCGATCCAGACCCTGGGCCGCACGAAACAGATCACCGCGGCCATGATCGAAGAGCTGAAAGAACTACGGAAGGAAATTCAGGCCGAGCCGCAGTGAGGCGGGGGCCGGCTACCGGTTGCGGGTTACCGTTTGGGGGTCGCGCCGGCGGAGGGATTCGGCCGATTGCGGAGGCTACGACCCCAGGAATGCTTCGAAATAGAGCGAGCTGCTGAAGGCAAGGGCCGAACCCATGGTGAAATAGACGATCGCGTCGATGTATTTCGGGATGGGAAGGTGCCGAATCGTGTAGCCCATCACCATCATCAGGGCAATGAGCAGGTAGCTTCGCCAGCTCTGGAAGGAAAACAGGCAGGCCATATCGGCCTGCGTGCCGATGCGCGAAATGTTTTTCCTGGCGATCCGTGAAAACCCGAAGGAAAACACCGCAAAACCCATTCCCAGCGACACGGCGGCCAGGACCACGTTCAGGGGCCACGCCGACCCGGAAAACCAGTAGCAGGAAACGATCACCAGTCCGATTCCCACCGACAGCCACACCACCCCCGCGATCAGCAGGCGTGAGTGCGGAGCGGCCACGGGCTTGTATCTTCTGACGAGCTTATCCATTCAGCCATTCCCTGCATGCAGTTTTCATCGTAACTATGCGGTACTTTAAGATAATCCAATAACCCACAATCGGAGATAATGAAAGCGGCCCGGATTTCGAGAGACCGGACGAAAAGCGGTTTTTCGAGTCCCCGCGCACAAACCGGGGAAATCGGCCGGACAGCAAAGACGCCGGATTCCCGCCCAAAAACGCCGCGGGAATGACGGTTCTGCTGGTTCCCAAGCTCCGGATCGGGAACCGGCAAAACCCCCAAATTCGCACGGTTGTAGGGTGGGCACGGCCTTTTCGTGCCCACCGCCTTCCCGTCACCGAACGTATGCTGGTGGGCACGAAAAAGCCGTGCCCACCCTACAACGCCCTCGTTGGGCCGACGTGGGGTGCGCGAAGATGTCCGGGAAAGGACTGAGGCGCCGCGGCCTAAAACCCGCGGTCCGTAAATCCTGAAATCCCCGCCTAATTCGTCAGGCTTTGCACGGGTGCGGGGATGCGGCCGCCGAGGCTTATGAACTCGCCCGAGCTGTTTTCACCGGGGACCGAAATGATGGTCGCCTCTCCCAGGAGGCCGCCGAAAAACGCCTTGTCCCCCGGTTTCTTTCCGGGTACCGGAATCAGGCGGGCCGCGGTGGTTTTCTTGTTGATCACCCCGATAGCCATTTCGTCGGCGATGATCGCGGCAAGGGTTTCGGCGGAAGTGTCCCCGGCGAGGGCCACCATGTCCAAACCCACCGAACAGACGCTGGTCATCGCCTCCAGCTTTTCGATGGACAGGAACCCGTCCCTGGCCGATTCGGCGATGTTCAAATCCTCGCTTACCGGGATGAACGCCCCGCTCAGCCCCCCCACGTAGGAACTGGCGAACGCCCCTCCCTTTTTCACCGCGTCGTTGATCATGGCCAGCGCCGCGGTGGTGCCCGGAACGCCGATGTGGCCCAGGCCCAGGCTCTGAAAAATTTCCCCCACCGAATCCCCCACGTTGGGAGTCGGGGCAAGCGAAAGATCGACCACGCCGAACGTGACGCTCAACTCGCGGGCAACCTGCCGCCCGATCAGTTCGCCCACCTTGGTGACCTTGAAC
>LUZZ01000029.1 GCA_001603845.1 Syntrophobacterales bacterium Delta_01
GTAATATATACTATAGTATATATTTTTGACCGCATGGAGGTTGATATGCCCGAAACACGGATTGCCAAATTATTTAAGAACGGCAACAGCCAAGCAGTCCGGCTGCCTGCCGAATTCCGCTTCGAGGGCAGTGAAGTCTACGCTACACGCGATGAGGTGACCGGCGATGTTATATTGTCCAAGCATCCCGGAACCAAAGCCTGGCAAGACTTTTTCGAACTGATGCGCTCCATCGACGTGCCGTCCGATTTTATGGCCGAACGCCCGATGAATGTGCCGCCAAAGGAGCGCAACCTGTTTGAGGACGAAGAGGATTGAAAATGCTGCATATGCTCGACACCGACATTGCAAGCTATATCATCAGGAAGCATTCCCCCTCTCTTGAAGAGAAGCTGGGCACCATTTTGCCGTCCATGGTTTGCATCTCCGTCATGACACGGGCCGAGTTGCTGTACGGTTTGAAACGTTTGCCATCCCACCATCGACTGCATGTCGGAGTGCACCGATTTTTGAGAACCGTCCGGGTACTGCCATGGGAATCCGACGCAGCCGATTTCTACGCTGATATCCGCCACAAACTTGTGCTGACCGGCCAGTCCATCGGCGAAATGGACATGATGATTGCCGCCCATTCACTGGCAGTTGGCGCGATATTGGTTACCAATAACGTTCGGCACTACAACCGCATTCCCGGCCTGGCACTGGTGAACTGGGTTTAAAAAAGAACCTGTAAACCGTTTCCCGTTCAACTCCGGGTAAGTCTTCCTATAATCTCCCGGTGCTGCGGGTAGAGTTCGACCAGGCGGTCGCGCGCGGCCAGTTCGAAATCCTGGTAATCGAAGCCGGGCACCACCGTGCAGCTTACCAGCGAATAGTCGGCCCCACCGCTTATTTCGGCCGCAAACCAGCATCCGGGCTCGACCACCGCCTGGAAAAGCCGGTCTTCCTCGGGGTCTTCCCCCAGCTTCTTTTCGATTAAATTTCCGTCGGGTTCCAGGACGTGGAGATCCAGCGGACCGCCGGCGCAAAAATTCCAGATTTCCACCGATTTTATCCGGTGAAAAGCCGAAAACTGCCCCTTTTCGAGAAGATAGAAAATGGAGGACACCACCGGGCGGTCTCCGGGAAACCGGCGAGGGAGGGAGCCTTTTCTCACGATTTCAGGCGAGCGGTACGCCGGGGCGAAGCGGCCGCCTTCGGGGTGTTCCGCCAGCCCCAGCGTTTCTATCCAGTAGCGCGCGCTTTTTTCCATTCGGTTTTTCTCTATCGCCGCGAAATCACATGGACACCTTCTTGGCGATGTTTCGCATCTGGATGCCGTGAACGAGGGACGCCCCGCCGCGGATCGCCGCCGCCACGTGCACCGCTTCGGTCATTTCGCCGAGGTTCGACCCCTTCTCCAGGCAGGTGCGCGTGTAGGCGTCGATGCAGTAGGGGCACTGGACGGCATGGGCCACCGCCAGGGCGATCAGGGCCTTTTCCCTTTCGGTAAGCTCGCCTTCGCCGAACACGGCGGCGTAGTAGTCGAAAAACTTCTGTCCCAGTTCCGATGCTTCGTCCGAAATTTCGCCGAACTTGGCAAGATCGCTCATGTGATAATACGAATCCACGGACCACCTCTCGAAAGTTTGGATGCAGGTCGGATTTTTAACTCGGATCGGCCCCACGGGCCTCGATCGCCCCGCCTCAGGTGAACCCCGACCCGGCCGTGCAGGCGTAGCAATGATCGCCCACCGCGATGGGGACTCCGGCCCCGGGAGGCGCCTTCAGGCTCGATATATGGACTCTTCTTCCGCTCATGGGCAGGTCGGCCGCCTGGTTGAAATCGCAGTCGTACAGGAACCCGTCCCAGGAAACGGAAACGAGCGTCCGGCACATCAGCCCGGGAAGCGTGCAGGCATTGAAGCTCGAAGCGAGCTTCTTCATGTAGGCGTCCAGGTTTCCGGTCCTGACCAGCCATTTGCGAAACCTTCCCAGCGGGACGTTTCCGAACGTGTACAGGTGCGAAAAGACGATGCCCCATTTTCTTTCCAGGTCGCGCCGGAACTTCTTCTCCGCCTGGTCCTGGGGAGCGGGCAGAAAGGCCCCCGAGGGGTTGCTCACCAGGTCGAGTTCGAGACCGGTGCCCGGCCGGCCGTAACCTTTCGCATTGAGTTTGCGCAGGGCTTCGATATTCTTGTCGAATACCGCATCGCCGCGCTGGGACTCGGTCTGCGACCGGTTGAGCGACGGCAGCGACCCGACCAGCGCGACCCCGTGGCCCCGGCACAGCTCCAGCACGTGATCGTAGGCCGGGTCGGCGATCAGGGTAAGATTGGAACGGAGGATGATCCGGGGCGCGAGAGGGGCGAGCCCCGCGATGAGTGCGGGCAGATGGGGGTTCAGTTCCGGAGCGCCCCCGGTGATGTCGATGACGCCGAACCGGAATTTGCGGGCAAAGTCGATCACCCGGCGCACCGTTTCGAGGTCCATCACCTCGGGCCGTTCCGGCCCGCCTTCCAGGTGGCAGTGGCGGCACGCCTGGTTGCACAAAAAACCCACGTTTACCTGCAACACCACCGCCTCGGTCCGGGTGAGCTCCAGCCCTTCGCGGTCAAGGCGCAGGGCGAAAGGTTCGATTCCAGACTCGATCGGGGCACCGGCCGGCGGTAAGGCGGCGGCGCTCGCGCAGTCTTGCATTTTTCCCATTTTCTTCATTCCGGGTTGCAGTACGGGTTTCCGGATGGAGGATAAGCACTCTCAGCCCGATTTAAAGAGGCGGACGGCACCGGGGTCGAACCAATCGGCCGCACGGAACGGGCAGTGCCTAATCGACGGCGCGAAGTGCAGGGCCGGGAGGAAGCCGGCTTGCCGTGCAGCACCAGATCCGTTGCCCCGAAGGGGCTGCATAGGGATGGCCCCGTGTCGCGCGAGCGCCACCCCGGGAACGATCACGACACACAATTGGAGATACCCTGAAGGGGTTGCATCGTGGGCATTATGAGAAGTTCATCCATTATGCAGCCCATTCAGGGCATCAATTTCATCGACGACCCGCTTCCCCAGGGTGGCGCTCGCGCTGACCCTGGGCTGATCTATTGAGCCCCTTCGGGGCAAAGATTCCGACGGGAATTCCACCTTTCTCGGATCACGATCTGTGGGGATCTGCCTTCATCCTGCTGCGCATTCCGGCACCGGCCCCCAAAGCGGTGCCCCCCTTCCATTTTGGGATGGCGGCGGCTCCCGGCGGCGGACGGGGCCGCTATTTTTCCCTGGCGTCGGCGTAGCGGGCCAGCGTAAACAGAAAATCCGCCAGCCGGTTCAGATATATGTGCACATCGGGACAGTCGAGTTCTCCGGCTTCTTTGAGGGCCATCGCCCGGCGTTCGGCCCGGCGGACGATGGTCCTGGCCAGGTCGATGGAGGCCCCGGTGCGGTTTTCTCCCGGAAGGATGAACCGGCGAGGCAGGGGCACCTCCTGTTGTAGCTGCCCGATCCAGGTTTCGATTCTTTCGGTGCGCTGCGCCCCGATCTCGTATTTGCACCGGGCGCCGGGCTCCGCGTCCTCGGAAAGCTGCGCCCCCAGGACCAGCAGATCTTCCTGGACCGTGCGGATCATCTCCCGCACCGTGTCGTTTTGCGCAAACGACCGGGCAAGCCCCAGGGCCGAGCTTGCCTCATCGAGCGTTCCGTAGGCCTCGGGCCGAAGGCTCGCCTTCGACACCCGCCGGCCGTTGAGAAGGCTCGTGGTCCCCTGGTCTCCCTTTTTGGAAAAAACGAAAGCATCGTCCATCAGGTTGCCTCATTCAGATCGGTCGAAGGGTTGAGGAAGTATTTGAACCGTTGCTGTTTTCCAATAGCGCAGTAAACTTCGTAGCTGATGGTGCCGCACAGGGCGGCGATTTCTTCCGCGCTGATCCGTTCCCCTCCCTGGGCGCCCAGCAGGACTACTTCGTCGTCCTCGCACGCTTCGGGGACCTGCGTCACATCGACGGTGATCATATTCATGGACACCCGCCCGACCACCGGGGCGCGCTTTCCGCGCACCAGCACCTGCCCCCGGTTGGACAGCGCCCTGAAATACCCGTCGTCATAGCCCACGGGGATGGTGGCGATGCGGCTTTCCTGCCGGGTCACGAAGGTGCGCCCGTAGCCGATCGGCCGGCCGGCCGGAACGGTCTTGAGCTGGATGATCCGGGATTTGAACGTCATCACCGGCCGGAGATCCACCGAGTCGGAAGGCTCCCCGGAAGGCGGGGAACCGTAGAGCATGATGCCGGGCCGCACCAGTTGGAAGTGCGCCTGCGGGACTTCCAGGGTGCCGGCGGAATTCGAAATATGGCAGTACGCAAAGCTGATGCCCTGTTGCGAAGCCTCCCCGATAGCCCGCACAAACCGCCCCGCCTGGTATTCGCAGTAGGACTTGTCGCGCTCGTCGGCATCGGCGAAATGGGACAGCACCCCTTCGAGCACGATGCCCGGAAACTCCTTTATCTTTTCGGCAAACGAGCAGAGTTCTTCGGCGGGAATGCCCAGCCTTCCCATCCCGGTATCCAGCTTTATGTGCACCCTGGCGGGCATGCCCAGCCTGCGGGCGGCCTTGCTGAAGTCGCGCGCCTGGTCCGCGCGGAAGATGGCCGGGCGGACGCCGAGACGTATCGCCTCTTCCATGTCCGCAGGCTCGATCCCCAGGAGCACCAGCACCGGCAGGCCGATATTGTTCCGGCGAAGTTCCGCGGCCTCCCAGAATTTGCTCACGGCAAAAAACGAAGCGCCGCATTTTTGCAGTTCGCGGGCAACCGGGATCATCCCGTGCCCGTAGGCATCCGATTTTACGACCCCCAGCACCCGGCACTCCGGCGCAACCCGGTCGCGGGCCTGAAAGAAATTGTGGCGCAGGGCCGACAGGTCTATTTCGATCCAGTTGAGCGGCATGGGATAATTCCGCCTCCACATAAAGTTAAAACGCCGGACATCCCCGCCCGGCACGAATTTTCGAATCCCCGGCAATTACTGGTGAACTTACCGGTTCGACACGTTATACTTACTCCGATCCGCATCCAGACGCCCACTCGGGCGACCGCGATAATGTTAGGCGATTCGGATTCCAATGGAAAGCAAAACCTCATAAGGACCGTTATGCAGGGTTATTTCATCACCGTGATCGGATTGATCTGTTTTTTCGAAGGGCTGCCCTATCTCGCGACCCCCGAACAGGTCAAAAAATGGCTGCAGTGGCTTCTGGACGCCAAGATATTCCACATGCGCCTCCTCGGCGGGGCACTGATGCTGGCCGGCCTTCTGCTCGTCTACCTGGGACGCAGGCATGGAGGATGAAAAAGAGCTTTCCTTCCGGCTCGGGGACTACGATTTCCAACTTCCGCCCGAGCTGATCGCCCAGTTCCCCGCACCGAACAGGGAGGATTCGCGCCTTCTCGTACTGGACCGCGCCCGCAACTCGGTCGAACACAGCCGGTTTCGGTCGATCGGAAAGTTTTTCGACCGCGGAGACCTGCTGGTGGTAAACGACACGCGGGTGGTGCGCGCCCGCCTCACCTGCCGCAAGCAAAGCGGAGGCCGGGCCGAACTGCTCGTCCTCGATCCCTACAAGTCCCCCGAAGACGGCGCCCGGCAGGGATACACCTGCCTCGTCAAAGCGTCCAAACGGGCGCGGGCCGGCCAGGTCCTGTGCCTGGAAGACGGCACTCGCGCCGAAATAGCCTCTCCCCTGGGCAACGGAAAAGCCCTGGTGCGGTTTCCGGAAGGCGAGGCGATCTTCGATATCCTGGACCGCCTGGGAGAAGTCCCCCTTCCGCCCTACATCGTTCGCCGCCCGGGCTGCGACGCCCCGGTGGACGACGCTTCCTGCTACCAGACCGAATACGCACGGAAGCCGGGTGCGGTGGCCGCGCCGACCGCCGGGTTGCACTTTTCGCGCCCGCTCCTGGAAGAGCTTGCCGCCGCCGGGGTGGAAACCGCCGCCGTGACCCTGCACGTGGGCTACGGGACCTTCGCCCCCCTGAGGTGCGAAGACATCCGCGAACACAAAATGCATTCGGAGTTCTTCGAAGTGAGCGCCGAAGCCGCCGAAGCCGTGAACCGGGCGAAGCGCGACGGAAGGCGCGTGGTGGCCGTGGGAACGACCGTGGTGCGAACGCTCGAATACATCCACGCACTCCGCGGAAAAATCGACGCCTGTTCGGGCTCCTGCGACCATTATATCTATCCCGGCTACCGGTTCGGAGTCATCGACCGGCTGGTCACCAACTTCCACCTTCCCGGATCGAGCCTCATCCTGCTGGTATCCGCCTTCGCCGGCCGCACCGCCATCCTTTCCGCCTACGCCGAAGCGGTGCGCGAGCGCTACCGGTTCTACAGCTACGGGGACGCCATGCTGATTCTGTAGGGTTACCGGTTGCGGGTTCAAGCGGCGGCCGGGACCTGTAAGCTTCCGTCCTGATTTTTGCCGGTATACGGAACGGACCTTCCGATTGATTCCATAATGTCCGATTAAAACTCCAGTGTTAAAGTTTCCGGCACCGTCCCCGATTAAAGAATAGGTGCAGGGGCAAAGGCCGTGGCTCATCCAATCGTCGGTCCCGCGGGACCGACGGCAAAGAGGGCTTCAACAAGGTTTTTTGCCCCGGCCGGATAGCTGCCGGCAAAATCTTATGCCCGCAAGGCAGCGGGCGGATAAACAGGGACCATTGTTCGTACCGGAGGACAGCTTTTTTCGATGAACACCGAACTGACCATATTGATCGTTGAGGCCATGTCGGTCTACTTTTGCGTGCTGTGGGCCCACTCCCTGCGCAAACACGCCGGCCTCGCACCCTTCTACGCCCTGCTGGGGGGCATCACGGCGGTCATGTCCTGGGTGACCGATGCCGGAGTCAAGGTGGACGTGGCGGGCATTACGTTCATGGTCGGTTCGACGGTTTTTTACACATCGCTGCTGCTGGGGATCTTCGTGGTGTACGTGTTCGACGGGCCTCGCGCCACCCGCATCGCCATCTCCACCGTGGCAGGGGTGTCCATCATGGTGCCGATCATCGCCGTGGTCCTGCACATTCAAATGAGAATTGCCGGCCACCCCACCCTGGGCTACGTACCTCTGCCCGGTCTTCGAATCAATGTCGCATCGGTCCTGGCCACCGTGGCGGACTTGGTGTTCCTGGCCATCGCCTGGGAATCTTTCGGCAAGCCGGGCCTCAAAATACGGCTGTGGATGCGGTCTTTTCTCACCCTGCTGGGAGTGATGTGGCTGGACGTGCTGCTGTTCGCCACCGGGGCCTTCCTTGGCAAAGCCGATTACTTCAGCATCATGAAGGGCACGCTGCTCAGCCGGCTCATCATTTCCATGTTCGCCAGCCCGTTTCTCTACCTCTACCTGAACTGGCAAAACCGCAAAACGGGCATGACCTTCGAAAACCGGCCGGTTTTGACCATCCTCAAGGAACTGTCCGAAATCCAGGTGGAACTCAGCCTCGCCCAGCAGGAAATCGAACGCCGCAAGCAGGTGGAAAAGGAAAAGGAGGGGCTCATTCGGGAGTTGCAGCAGGCGCTTTCCGAAGTCAAGACCCTGCGGGGCTTTCTGCCGATCTGCGCCAACTGCAAGAAGATTCGCGACGACGAAGGGTACTGGCACCAGATCGAGGCATACATCCAGGAGCACTCCGAAGCCGTGTTCAGCCACGGCATCTGCCCGGCCTGCGCCGAAAAGCTCTACCCCGAACTCAAGGGAAAAATCAAGAAGTAGGGTCGCGGCCGCACGCACGCCGCGTTCCCCCGGCCTTCGGGACCTTTCGCATTTTTGAATTCGTGATTAATTAAACGTTTCCGGGGACGGATATGAATATCATACTGCTGGAAATGCTGGCCTGTCCCGCCTGCCTGCCCATGGAAGTCCCGCTGGAGCTGGAACGGGCCGGGGAGTCGGGCGATGACGTGGTGGAGGGCGTGCTGCGCTGCCGCCGCTGCGGGGGCGGCTACCCGATCCGAAACGGAGTGGCGGTGGTGGTCGCCGGAGGTCCAAACGCGCGGGAGCGGCCCGCCGGGCGCTACGAGGACCCTTCCGGCCTGTCGGCCTACCTGTGGAGCCACTACGCGGAACTGTTCGAAGACCCGGAGGCCACCCCGGCCTACGCGCAGTGGAGCGACCAGATGCCGCCTTCGGGCGGAATAGGGCTGGACGCGGGGTGCGCGGTCGGAAGGTTCACCTTCGAGCTGGGCCTCAAGTGCGATTTTGCCGTCGGGCTCGACCGTTCGGAAAGTTTTATCGCGGTGGCGCGAAAACTGGCACGGGCGCGCGAGCTTACTTTCGAACTGAAGGAAGAGGGCCGGATCTGTTCGACGAAAACCTTCACCCTGCCCCCGCACTGGAAGCCGGAAAAGGTGGAATTCATCGTTGGCGATGCCCAGGCGCTCCCGTTCCGGTCCGGCTTTTTTTCGGGCGTCGCCTCCCTGAACCTGCTGGACAAGGTCCCGCGGCCGCTGGCCCACGTCATGGAAGCCAACCGGGTCGCCCGCGCCACCGGGGCGCGGCTCCTGATATCCGATCCCTTTTCGTGGTCCGAAGAGGTGTGCGCGGCCGAAAACTGGCTGGGAGGCACACTCGACGGGAAATTCCCCGGGCCGGCCATGGAAAACATCTCGCGGCTGCTTTCGGGGCGGAGCGGGGTCGTCTCGCCTCCCTGGAAGGTTTCGCCTCCGGGCGCGGTCTGGTGGAAGATAAGAAACCACCGGAACCACTACGAAGTCATTCGCAGCCATTATGTCAGGGCGGAACGCTGAACAACCGCCTACAAGGATAAAAAGGTCTCATGATCAATCTCGATTTGCTCGAAGGGGTCGCCCGGCGAGCCGGAAAGGCGATCCTGGAAATCTACGCCACCGATTTTACCGTCCAGCGCAAAGCGGACGCCTCCCCCCTGACGCTTGCCGATACCCGCTCCAACGGCATCATCACCGACTGGCTGCGCTCCGCGTACCCGGCAATCCCGGTCGTTTCGGAAGAGGGAAAGGAAATTCCCTACGAAACCCGGCGCCGGTGGGACCGATTCTGGCTGGTCGATCCGCTGGACGGGACCAAGGAGTTCGTGAAACGAAACGGAGAATTCACGGTCAATATCGCCCTGATTGAAGAAGAGACGCCCGTTCTGGGCGTTATCTATATTCCCGTGCAGGACAGGCTGGTGATGGGAGACGTGCGCGAGGGCTGCTGGGAAGTGACCGGGGGCGAACGCAGGCCCTTGCACGTGGCCGAAAACCCGCCCGAGGGGACGGTGCGGATCGTGAGGAGCCGCTCGCATCCCTCCCCCGGCCTCGAACGGATGCTTTCGCTCATGCCGAACCACCAGATCGTCAACCGCGGCAGCTCCATCAAGTTCTGCTCGGTAGCCCGCGGGGAGGCGGATTTCTACCCCCGGTTCGGCCCCACCTGGGAGTGGGACACGGCGGCGGGCCAGGCGATCGTCACGGCGGCCGGGGGGGTAATGGTGGACATGGCGGGAAAACCCTTCACGTACAACAAGAAAAAACTCCTGAACGGGCCTTTTCTGGTCTCATCGAGCATGCAGTTCCTGGTCAAATCGGGTATTCTGGAAACAGCGGCAAGGGTGTGGGGGAAATAGGGGGAAAAGGGTATCGGGCACGGACACCCGAGCACTTGCCTTTAGGAGGGAACGATGTCCAAGTTGAAACGATGGCTGCTGATCCTGATCGCCGCCGTGGTGGCGGTGGGCGCTGTTGTGCTCGCGGCGAGCTTCATTGCGTCCAGCTACCTCGTGGAGTACTGGTGGTTCGAATCGGTGGGCTACACGGCATACTTCTGGCAAAGGCTGCTCTACCGTTATGCCGTCCTGGTTTCCGTTTCGGTTGCTTTTTTCCTGATTTTTTTTCTCAATTTCTGGGTGGCTTCCCGCTACCTGGGGGCCACGCAGCCGGCCGCGTCCAATTCCACGTCCCGGAAGTCCTTCCGGGAACTGCTGAAGATGTTCCGCACGGGGTCGATGTTTATCTATACCCCGCTGTCGCTCATCCTGGCCATCGCGGTGGCCCTGCCCCTCTATAAGCGCTGGGGGGACTTCCTGCTCTACCTGTTCGCTCCCCAGTCGGGCATGTTCGACCCCTATTACGGCAAGGACATCAGTTTTTATCTCTTTTCGTACCCGATCTACACGCTGATCCAGGAATACCTCCTGCTCGCGTTCAGCGTCCTGTTCGTGAGCGTCCTGGTCCTCTACCTGCTGGAAAGAAGGCTGCTGGCCCGCCGGGAACTGCGGATGCCCCGCGGCGCGCGCCTGCACCTCAGCATCCTGGTGCTCCTGATCTTCCTGATCGAAATCTGGGACTTCATCCTCCAACGCTACGGGCTGCTCTACTTTTCCGGCCACCAGCCGCTTTTCTTCGGCCCCGGCTACATCGAGATGAACATCATCCTGCCGCTCATCTGGGTAGCCCTCGCGGCCCTGGCCGGAACGGCGTTTTCGTTCATCTACCTCATCAACACCCGCAAGGGGCTCAAGGTGTTCGGCGCCTTCGCGGCCGCGTTCATCCTGGCATCCATCGTCCGCTATTCGGACTTTTTGCCCAAGACCTTTCAGAGATATTTCGTCAAGCCCAACGAAATTTCCTTCGAACGCTCCTATATCGCCAAGAACATCAACTCGACGCTGGCGGCCTACAACCTCAATAACGTGGAGGTCCGGAACTTCCAGCCCGAACGGGTCCCCACCGACGTCGATGTGCCTCACGTCCAGGCGATCCTCCGGAACATCCCGGTCTGGGACGGCGAGTTGCTCGACGACGTATTCAAGCAGCTCCAGGAACTGCGCACCTACTACGATTTTCCGTCGGTCGACGTGGGCCGCTACACCGTAAACGGGCTCTACCAGCAGGTGTTCCTTTCGGGCCGCGAGATCAACCACGCCCGGATCCCCGAAGGGGCACGCAACTGGATCAACGAGCACCTCTCCTACACGCACGGCTACGGGACCGTGATGACCCCGGCGGGCCAGGGCGGCGACGAGCCCATGGTGTGGTTTTTGCGGGGCATTCCGCCCGAATCCGATTACGGCTTCAAGATTGAAGAGCCGGGCATATACTTCGGGGAGGTCCCGAACCGCTACGTGATCGCTCCCAACGATTCGGGAGAGATCGACTACCCCAAGGGGGAATCCAACGTCATGACGAGCTACCGGGGCAAGGGCGGCGTCCCCGTGCACTCGCTTTTCAGGCGGCTGATTTTCGCGGCCTACTTCAAGGACAAGAACCTCGTTTTCACCGATAAGACCAATCCGCAGAGCCGCATCATTTTCCGGCCGAACATCCGGGACCGCATCCGGACGCTCGTCCCTTACCTGAGCTTCGATCGCGACCCGTACCTGGTGGTCACTCCCAAAAGGCTCTACTGGATTCAGGACGCCTTTACCTCTTCGAACTCCTACCCGGCTTCCGCCTCTTACGGCGCCGATTTCGGGGAAGTCAACTACATCCGGAACTCGGTCAAAATCGTCGTCGATGCCTACGACGGAACGGTGGACTTCTATATCTTCGACGAAAAGGACCCCATCGTGCACGCTTACAGCCGGATCTATCCCGGCCTGTTCAAAAGCGCCGACCGGATGCCCGCCGACCTGAAGGCGCACGTGCGATACCCGCAGGACCTTTTCGAAATCCAGATGGCCGTTTACGCCAAGTATCACCAGATCGACCCGGAAGTCTATTACCAGCAGGAAGACATCTGGGAGTTCGCCAAGACTTACAAGGGGCAGGAAGCAGCGTCGATACGGCCGTACTACCTGACCCTGGACCTGGTCGATCCCAGCCGGTTCGACTTCCTGCTGCTGCTGCCCATGAGCCCCAGCGGGCGCGACAACCTGCGCGCCCTGGCCCTGGTGAGCTGCGACTCGCCCTACTACGGCAAGATCATCGTGTACAATTTCCCGAAAGGCGAACTGGTCTACGGCCCGTCTCAAATCCATGCGCTGATAAACCAGGACACCAAGGTGGCCGAACAGTTCACCCTGTGGGACCAGGTGGGCTCCGAGGTGGCGAGGGGCAACATGAGAATTCTGCCCATCGGCAGGGTTATCCTGTACATTCAGCCGGTGTACCTGAAATCGTCGACGACGCTCAAGATCCCGGAATTGAAACGCCTCATCGTGAGCCAGGGACAGCTCGTGCTGATGGAACCGTCCCTGGAGGAAGCCTACCAGAAGATGGAAGAAAGGATCAAAACCGAGGTGCAGAAGGTGGACAGGCGCTTCGCCCCTCTCCTGCCGCCGCAGTAAACGAAGCGGACCGCCCGGTTGATACAAGGGGGGCAGACTCCGCTCGGACGCCGAAGGGGCGCGAAAAAAACACGGGGAAAAGATGCCGGGGCACTTCCGGTGTTTCCGCCGTTCCCGTGCCAGCCGGCTTCAAGGCCGCCCGCGCGGGGTGCTCCGCCCCCCCTGCCGCCCGTCTTCCGACTTCCGTTTGGAGATGGTTTTCGTGGTATTTTATGTTAGAATCAGGTTTTTAGAGAGGTTTTGCAACGGTTACTTCCATATACTAACGAAGAAGTAATAATTCTGCGTGTCTCATAAGCCCTGATATATAAGGCCCCAGCGCTTCCGGTCCCCGCGGCGGCGGTTTAGCTCTTTGCATTTCGCTTTGTTGGTGGTAAAATTAATACGCTTCGCATTCTTGGTCTGGCAACACCCCGAGCGTGGAGGATATATAATGTTTAAAATTGGCGATCTGGCGGTCTATCCGGCCCATGGCGTAGGGAAAATAGAGTCCATCGAATCGAAAAGTATTGCGGGCAAGCGGCTGGACTTCTATATCATGCGCATCCTGGATAATGACATGAAAATCATGATCCCGGTTCCCAACGCTGAAACGGTCGGATTGCGAGGCCTGATCACCCAGACGGAAATCCCGAGGGTGTTCGACATACTGCTCAGAAGAGAAGTTTCCGTCAACGGAGGGACGTGGAACCGCCGGTATCGCGAGTACATGGAAAAGATTAAGACGGGTTCCATTTTCGAACTGGCCGAAGTGCTGCGTGATTTAACGGTCCTCAAGGGGGACAAGGAGCTCTCTTTCGGCGAAAGGAAGATGCTGGATACTGCAAGGACTTTGCTCCTTAAGGAACTCTCGATTGTGCAGAAAGTCACCGAAGATGAGATCGAAAAATCTATCGGCGACCTCTTGAGACAGCCGGCCGGGCCAGTATTTTAGCCTTTCTCGACTAATCTCCACCGCCAATTATTTCGACCTTTCATGCGAAACCCTCCCCGGATGAACTGGTTTTTTTGTGTCTGCGCTCACATCTTAGTTGAAAGGGGGTGATACGATTGAAGTGGGGTTGGCTTGTTCTAAAAGTGGCCTTGATAGTGATCTGTGCCCTTGGCGGGTACCTGATAGCAGATCAGCTTACCCAAACGAGCCTGACAGGGTATGTATGGGCACCCTGGGCGGGTTTGCTGGCCGGCATTTTGTTCGCTTTAGCCGGCCTTTCTGTTGAAAAGCTGATAAAACACATTCCGCTGAAGGTCCTGGCGGGCGGCACCATCGGGTTGGTGATGGGTCTTTCCATTGCCAAGTTGATCGGGTTTGCGTTCGCCACCGTGCAGAATTCGACGATCAGCGTCGTGGTTTACGTCATCTTATCCAGTATTTTTGGGTACATAGGAATGGTACTTGGCACTATTAAGATAGAGGAAATCCGCATGCCGAATTGGCCGTGGTTCGCCCGAGGGGGGCAGCGCGGCAACCCTCTTACCAAGATCCTCGATACCAGCGTCATTATAGACGGACGCATCGCGGACATAGTGGAAACGGGTTTTTTGGGCGGAGTGCTGGTGATTCCCGAGTTCGTGCTCCAGGAACTTCAGCACATCGCGGACAGTCCCGATCCGACGCGGCGCGTGCGTGGAAGGCGCGGCCTGGATATCATCAAGCGTCTTCAGCAGGAAAAGCTGATCGAAGTGAGAATCGACCGGCAGGACTTCGACAACATCAACGAAGTCGACGCCAAACTGGTCGCACTGGCATTGAGGCTCAACGCCAAAATAGTGACCAACGACTATAACCTGTCCAAGGTGGCCGAAGTCCAGGGCATCAGGATACTCAACATCAACCAGCTCGCCAATGCTTTGAAACCGGTGGTGCTGCCCGGCGAAGTCCTGCGCCTGCAGATCCTCAAAGAGGGAAAGGAGCAGGGACAGGGGATCGCCTACCTGGAAGACGGAACCATGGTGGTCGTGGAAAACGCCAGCAGGTACCTGGGCAAGGAAGTGGAAGTCTCGGTGACGAGCATTCTGCAGACCACCGCCGGGCGCCTGATTTTCACCACCCTGAAAGACTCCGAGCTTTCATCGCGCCATCAGCACTGACCCGGATAAATCCCACCCCAAAGGCGGCGAGGGCACTATTGACTGTGTCCTCTCCGCTTTTTTGGGCAGTGGTCCATTTCTAATTAATTTTTGGGATCTTCTGAAACCTATCACGCTGACCTGGCCCTATTCCGAATTATGAAGTGTGCCAAACACCGCAAGTGGCCTGGTTTTCATTTGACTCCGGTATTAATTTGGGGTTTAGTAGTGATCTGCTTGAGGCGAGAATTGATTACCGCAGGCGAGGAAAGTTGGCAATGACAGATTACCTGTTTACACATTTCAACTTTATCAGTGGACTGGCTCGTGGACTTGATCTCGGTGATGCTCTAACCGAATTCAACAGGTCGCTGTCCAGCGAAGAGGCTGACACAACCGCTATTAGGGCAGATTGGATGGCGGTAGGGAAAGACATTTCTCTTGCCATAGCCGAAGTTGATGTCGAGACCAAAGCAAGCTCAAAATAGCATTCCTCAGCAAAAACCAAACCAAGTCGTCCAGGCAGGCGCCGCTGCCGTTCAGTTTCACGGGCCTCTCCCGCTCCCTCAATTGCTTGAAGGATACGAGAAGGTTGTGCCCGGTTCCGCCGAACGCATCATCAGGATGGCGGAAGAGCAGCAAGCGCACAGGCACAGTCTGGAACAGCAAGCCCTTCGAAGTGAATCTAGAAACAGCCTCTTCGGTATCGTGTGCGCCTTTTTGATCGGGATGACCACTGTTGTTTGCGGTTCCGTGGTGCCTATTCAGGAATACAATGGCCGGGATACGCAATAAGTGGGACCGGGTTGGTTTCTCTCGTCGGGACATTCATCTACGGAACCAGGGCACGCAGGCAGGAACGGGAAGAGAAATTCCGCGCGATGCGGTCCACTTAAACACAACCGGTTCGGCGCACAAGTCGCTGAAAACGGCATCGCAATTAATTGGACTTCACGGCCCTTCCCCAAAAACCGCCCCACTCCTCTAAAATTGAATGAAGCTGTCAGGTTTTTGAAAAAGTCGAGAAAAATTCAAATAGACCTTCCTGAAACGTGACTACGCCCAAATTAAACCAAACGAAGAAACTGGTCCTGCTCCAGGCCGACCGGCCAAAGAAACCGCACAGAATCTAGGGGTTTCCTTTTGGGAAGGCCACCAGTTCCTCGGTATTTTGCGATTTCGACAGCGGCAGGAAAGATCTTTCGAAATGACGCCGCAAACACGGGCTTTCGAGCCGATTGCGGATATGTACGCCTTCAGTGTCAAAATAGATGGCGAGTGGGGTCTCCCGCTCGCTTTCACAAACCTTCCCGACGATGGTATAAAACATGCCAACCTGCCCCGCCGCTCTCCAGCGGATTATACTGATTGAAAATCACTACGTGATCGTGTAAATAGACTTGTTTCCCGCTCATTCTAGCCGTTCTAGCAGGGTCGAAGTTGAAGCATCTGGTTCCCATTTAGAGTTGCCGTCGCGCCGCATTACGCAAATAATCGAGTTTTTGCTTTTGAGTACCGTATGTTATGGGGCTGTCAGGTTTCCAACGGCTCTGATCTGAATTACAATATTACAATTCCAGATCAGCCAGCGGGCGTGGATCGCCTCCTGTGAAATTCAATGCTTTCCGGGAAGAAAATGGGACAATTCAGAGCTTCTCTGTCTTCGACATTCTCGAAACATCAAATTCTGCGTTGGGGCGTTTACGGAGCGATAATCGGCAGCTTGAGCGGCATTGCCGCTTGTACCATGCTGTATGCCCTGGAGTGGGGATCCTTTTTCCTGCTCGAACGCCTGGCGGGCTACCACATGACCAAACCCGCCGGGGAACACCTCGTCCCGCTTGTCTCGCATGCGCCTCTCAGGTTGTGGGTACTCCTGCTGCTTCCCGCCATCGGAGGCATCATCTCCGGGCTGATCGTGTATACCTGGGCGCCCGAAGCCGAAGGGGACGGCACCGAGGCCTTCATCGACACGTTCCATAACAAGAAAGGACTGGTCAGGCCGCGGGTCCCGTTTCTCAAGGGAGTGGCGTCGATCATCACCATTATAACGGGCGGCAGCGCCGGCCGTGAGGGACCGATCGCCCAGGTGGGCGCCGGACTCGGCTCCTGGATCGGGCAGATCTTAAAACTCAGCGTTCGTGAACGCAGGCTGCTGCTCCTGGCGGGATGCGCCGGCGGGCTCGGCGCCATCTTCAGGGCACCTCTGGGGGGCGCTTTGACGGCGATCGAGGTGCTCTACCGGGAAGATTTTGAAACCGAAGGCATCATCCTGTGCATTATTTCTTCCGTCGTCGCCAATTCCGTGGTTACGACCATCTTCGGCACTCATGCAATCTTCGATATTCCGCCGATTAAATTTTCTCACCCGTTCGAACTGGCCGCATACGGGGTCCTGGGGTTGGCGTGCGTCCCGCTCGGGGCTTTATTCGTAACCACCTACTTCGGCCTGAGAGACCACTTCTTTCGCAAGATCCGGTTGAACAAAGCCCTGATTCCCGCAATCGGAGGCATTATGGTGGGGATCGTCGGAATGTGGAAACCGCAGGCGATGGGCGGCGGGTACGGCACCATCCAGCAGGCGCTTCTCGGGCAGCTTCCCATGGGCCTGCTGTTCACCCTCTCGATATTAAAGATCGCCACGACGTCGTTCACCATTTCCTCGGGAGGCAGCGGCGGTGTTTTCGGACCGGCACTGTTCATCGGGGCGGCGATGGGCGGCGCAGTGGGACAACTCGGCCACCATTTTTTCCCGCATATCGTGACCAATCCGGGGGCATTCGCATTGGTGGGCATGGGGGCTTTCTTCGCGGGGGTCGCAAAGGCGCCGGTGGGCGCCCTGTTGATGGTTTGCGAAATGACCGGAGGCTACAGCGTGGTCATACCCCTGATGTTCACCTCCGTCCTGGTCATTCTTCTTACGCAGCGCTGGAACCTCTACCGGATGCAGCTCCTCAACAAGTTCCAGTCGCCCGCCCACCAGAGCGAGAGGGTGATCAACCTATTGCAAAGCATCCGGGTGGACGAGGTTTATCACAAGGAAATCCCGGTTCCCCTGCTGCCCGAGGACATGACTTTCGCCCAGTTGAAGCGGTTCATGGCCCGCACCCGCGAGTCTTTCTTTCCGGTGGTGGACGAATCCTTTCGCCTCAAGGGCATTTTGTCTTTTCCGTACGTGCGCGAGGTACTCTTCGACAAGTCCATCGAGGACCTGCTGGTGGTGGGCGAGCTGAGCCTGCCTCCGGTAAGCATCGGCATCGACGAAACGCTCTACGATGCTTTCGTGAAGTTCCTGCAGTCCGGCTACAGCCAGATTCCGATCGAAAACAACAGTGCGGGGGTCGTGGGGCTTTTGCGCCTCAAGGACTTGATGGAGGCATACCACCACCAGTTGAAGGTGATGCAGGAGGAGTAAAGCCCGCCGCTTCGCGAGGAAAGTGCCGGCCGGCACGGGGAGTTACAATCCACATGTTTCCGGCCGGCAAAAACGTGCCCCCGGAGAACCGGAAATCTCCGGAAAAGCGCGGGGCACGCGCGTCCCGCACCGGAAAATCAAAAGCCGGGAAAATGAGAAATCCCGGCGCCGGGGGTACCCCAATGTTGTTGACTTTAGTCTCCTCCCCCTTTGATGGGGGAGGCAGGGTGGGGGTGAAAAACCGAGCGATATCAACCCCCTCCCCCTGCCCCTCCCGCCAAGGGAGGGGAGTTCATGAAGCGTCGCTCCTAAAGTCAACAGCATTGCGGGGGTACCCTTGCCCGCCGCATGAATCCGAAGGCCGCCGCTTCTATAGCTCCTGCCTGCCTGTGCTGAAGACCCTGAGCTTTCGACAGGCACCCTTCCATTCCATTCCGCCCGGTCCAACCCTTTCTACGCCGATCATTTGAAATAAGGCTCCCGCTTCTGCGGAACACGCATCGGCGGTTCCCACACGCGGACAGGCGGGCGGAAAGCCCGGAAATCGATTGACAATGCCGGATGCCGCCCCTAAGTTGAAAACCCTTGCCAATATTACAGAAAGGGTAGCGGCCATGCAGTACGAGGAAGGAAAGATCGGGCGCATCTTTGTGCTCAAGCTGGAAACCGGGGAACGAATTCCGGACATTATCGAAGAGTTCGCGCACGAGCACGGCGTGCGCAGCGCCATGGTGATGTACGTGGGGGGCGCGGGAGAGGAAAGCCGCCTGGTGGTGGGGCCGGACGCGAGCTGGAACGACAAGATAGTACCGCTGGTCCACGCCCTTGACGGTCGTCACGAGGTCCTTGCGGTCGGCACGCTTTACCCCGACGAGGAAGGCAATCCCATCCTTCACATGCACGCCGCAATGGGCAGGGAAGGCAAGGCCGTAGCGGGATGCACCCGCGCGGGGGTCGATGTCTGGCTGGTGGGAGAGGTGTTGATGATAGAGATCGCCGGCACCACCGGACTGCGAAAAACGGACACGGAAACCGGCTTCAAGATACTTCAGCTCGCCGGCTTCGGGCGGCAGTAAGGCGGGGCGGGCAGGCGGCAGGGATGAAAGAACGATCCGGGCACCGGGTTCGGGATACGGATCTCTTCCGGCGTTTTCGGCCTTCGAATGGAGCGTTTTGTCTCGCGTAAAACTAAATCTTTGTGAAAAATCATTGCGAAATATTCAAAGGATTTGCGAATTGGACCCGGTTCATGGTAATTGTTCAGGCAATTCTAAGTATTTATAGTTTGCCGTCTCCAAATGACCGGAAAGTCCAATGGTGGTTAAACCCAGAATCCTGATCGCAGACGATGAGCCGCTCACGCTGGAGCTTATTGTCGAGCGCCTCCAGGCCGAGGGATATGAAGTCGAAGTCGTGGCTTCGGGGGAAGAAGCCGTTTCGGCCGCGCGTAACAGCAGCTTTAATGTGCTCCTGACCGACCTCTCGATGCCCGGAATGAGCGGCATCGAACTCCTGGCCCATTTTGCCGGCAAGCATCCCGAGACCCTGGTCATCGTCCTTACCGGCTACGGCACCATCGAAACGGCGGTGGAGGCCATGAAGCGGGGGGCTTACGACTACCTTTCCAAGCCGGCGAATATCGACGAAATACTACTCACGCTCAAGCGGGCCATCGAACTCAAGGATTTAAAAGAAGAAAATGTCCTGCTGCGCTCGCAGCTCCAGGACCAGCACCGCCTGGACCGGCTGATCGGCCAGTCCCCCGCCATGCAGGCCCTGTATCGCATCATCCGCAGGGTGTCCAAGACCGACTCCACGGTGCTCGTTACCGGAGAGAGCGGTACGGGCAAAGAGCTCATCGCCAACGCGATCCACTATAACGGCAGCCGCCGGGACATGCCCTTCGTACCGATCAACTGCGGCGCCATCCCCGAAGAACTCCTGGAAAGCGAGCTGTTCGGACACGAAAAAGGCGCGTTCACGGGAGCGCTCAAAGAGAGGCGGGGCCGGTTCGAGCTTGCGCACAAGGGCACGGTGTTCCTCGACGAAATCGGCGAAATGAGCCCCAAGCTCCAGGTGAAGCTTCTCCGGTTTCTCCAGGAGACGAAATTCCAGAGGATAGGCGGGACGAAAACCATTGAAGTGGACGTGCGCATCCTCGCGGCCACCAATAAGGACCTGGAAAAGGCGGTGGCGGACAGCGAGTTTCGCGAAGACCTCTTCTACCGGTTGAACGTCATTCCCATCCACGTACCGCCGCTGAGGGAGCGGGAAGGCGACGTCCCGCTGTTGATCCGGCATTTTTTGAGGCAGCACTGCCGCAAGAAGGACATTCCGCAGAAAAAGATGTCCAAGGGCGCAGTGGAAAGCCTCCAGATGTACGAGTGGCCCGGAAACGTGCGGGAGCTCGAAAACGTGATCGAAAGGCTGGTGATCCTGACCGACGGCGACGAGATTGAGATCTCCGATCTTCCGAAAAGGATGCAGATTCCCAGGCAGGCGGAGATCGCGAAAATAGAGTTCGGCGAAGAGGGGATAAACCTCAAGGACACCCTGGACGAACTCGAAAACCGCCTGATCCTGGACGCCCTCCAGAAAGCCAGCGGCGTCAAGAACAAGGCCGCCAAGCTGCTGGGCCTCAACCGGACCACCCTCATCGAAAAAATGAAAAAAAAGCAGATAGAATTTCCGGTCGGGTAGTTGCGCCCTTCCGAAAACCGCCCCGTTCTCCCTCATGGAAATCCCCCCGGGAAGATCACCCGATGGAAAGCCCCGAAGGACGGCAAAAACGGCTCCCCCGGCCCGGAAACACTGCCGTGGCCCAGCCGGAGGAACCCTGAGTTTTCGTCGGCAAACATTGTAGATTGTCTACAATATTTATTCTTGACACCAGAATAAAGGCAGGAAGATACTAGAGTTAAGCAAGTTGACCGGACAGGTTTCCACCCTGGAGAGGCGGGACCGGGGACGGAGATGTTTCCGGCGGGCGTTCTCTCTTTTGTCGACTCGAAGGGGTGTTTTGGGTCAAATTGCTTGATGACGTCGATGGTCGGGAACTTGTATCCACTAAAGCAACTTCCCGTTTGCTGTACTGAAACGAGTTCGGCCAGGCTCGAAAAACGGCACAGATGAACCTTGTTATCACCTATGAGTGCAACCGGTCCTGCCCCTATTGCTTTGCCAGGGGCAAATCGCAGCCGGATGCGAACAGCGGGAGCAAAAGCCCCGGCCCTACTCATATAAGTTCCGAAGATTTTGATAAGTACCTTGAGTTCCTCAGGAAAGATCGCAGAAGCGATCTAAAGCTCCTGGGCGGTGAGCCCACGCTACATCCTGCCTTCATCGAGATGATAAGCCGCTCTCTCGATTCCGGTTTCTCGATCACTTTATTTACAAACGGTTTGTGGCCGCGTTCGGTCCAGGACTTCTTCGAAAAAGACCCCAGGACGGAGAGGGTCCATTTTATTTTTAACGTCAATGAACCGGCGATGCAGACTGCGCGCGAAAGCTCATGGCAGGCCGAGAGCCTGCGCATTGCAGGCGCTCGCGGGTGCCTGGGATTCAATATCTACCGGGAAGAGTTCAGTCTCGGGTTCATCCCTGAATTGATCGACACGTTTTCCCTGCAGAAGCATGTTCGTTTGGGCCTGGCCAGTCCCATATTCGGCCATGACAACAGTCATGTTGCTTCCAGCAGGCTGCGGAGGGTCGGGAAATCGCTCGTCGCCGAGCTGCAGGGGCTGGAGCGGCGGGACATTCTTTGTTCATTCGATTGCGGCATCCCGCTTTGCATGTTCGACGAGGAGGATATCGGCAGGGTGTTTCTGTCCACGACTCCGTGGGCATCGCTTTGCCGCAGCGGCATAGACGTCGGACCAGACCTTTCCGTTTGGCCCTGCTTTCCTCTGAGCGGCATATTGAATGTCCCTCTTCTTGATTTCGAAAGCCGGGATGCGCTCGATGTCTACTTTTCGGAAAAGCTGGCGCCATTTAGAAAGTACGGATGCCTGGAAGAATGCGCGACATGCAAGTACCTGCTTCGAAAGCAGTGCTGTGGGGGATGCCTGGCACGCACATTGCTGTCATTGCAGGATGGAGGGGATCCCGGTATATTGCAAGCGCTCAAGCGCCTCGAAGGGTGTCAAAGTTAAAAAGGGCAGAGCATGCGCAGGTTTTGCGCCCGCCGGTTCTCCGGGCGCAAATTCAGAAATATGACGGTTCGCCCTTTCCGCTTTTGGACCTCTTTCGGCCAAACTCAGCGGCCTTTTGGGCGCGGTGCGGACGGCTTGGCTTGCATCTGGGGGGGAGGTCATCATGCGTCAATTTTCCGCATGGTATGTTGAGCAGGGCACAGGTGGATTGTCAAGAGGGAAACTCAGATTGTGTCACATTTCAAAACTCGTAAGGGGATGAAACCATGCTTTTGATCAATAAGAGCGGCCGCATTTACGATGTTCCGGAACACATTGCCGACAAGTACGTTGCTACGGGTTGCAGCGCCTCACGTGAAGCCGTCGGCGACATGCTGAGCACGCTGCGCAGCCAACCCACGGGTTCTTGCGAATCGGTCCATACCCAGAGTTGCTGTAATCTTTACGCAAACTATTGTCCCAATAGGTAAACCCGCCTGTTAGAAAGTGACTTCCTGCCGTGGTACGAGAATCTACCACGGCAGGTTACTTCAATCTTTCATCCCTTCAACAAACGAAGACAAGGATATACGCTCGTGGCACCTGACTGTGGCATGTTCAAAGACTTGGGCAGTGTGACATTACAGTTGCTCACCGCCTGCAATCTCTCCTGCGCTTATTGCTTCCAGGACGCCTGCAATGTTTCCGCTTTGCCTCGGGATGACGGCCGAAAGACGATGGACCCCGACGAAGCGGCCCGCACGCTCATCAAGCTTTTCGAGAGCGGCAAGGCGGAGCTGTCGATGGTATTTTCCGGAGGCGAACCGCTGCTTGCGCCCGTTGAATGGTACGAGACGTTTTTCCGCACGATGGATAGATACCTTCAGCAGTCAGGGAAAAGTCTAGAGTACTCCATTCAGACCAACATTTCGGTGCTGAAGCCCGCGATCATAGACCTGTTCAAACGGCACCATGTTCATTTCTCCGTCCATTACGACGGGCTGCTGGACAGTCCCAAGCTGTTGTCGAAGCAAAGACGGGATAATATCGTCACCCTTTTCGAGAACGGGTTCCCCATGACGGCCCTTGTGGTGGGCACTGTCGAGTCCCTGCAGATCCTCCCGTCCACGATTGAATTTTTCCACGAACACGGCATCCGTTTTTACCGGATCAATTACGTTTCGAGCCAGGGCCGAGGCCATCAGGCATCATTAATCCCGGCAGAACTCAGGGCCGAGGCCGAATTCGAAGCCGCCTTCCTCGCCTCTCAGTATGATTTCGCGACACGGGATAACGCCGTAATGAACAAGTTCATGTTTTATTACGAAAATGTCATACGCGGCATGGACCCCGGCGGGAGACCTCGGCCGCAAAAATGCAGAGCCGGCATTGTGTCGGCGTACATCGCCGCGGATGGGTTTGTGTACCCGTGCAGCTTTTTTACGCAGATTACCGGTCCCATGGCAACGGCCGGGGACCTGCCTTCCTCCATGGAGAGCGCCGCCGAAGCGGTGAGGCGATGTGAGGCGCCGAATTCGTATTACGATCACAAATGTCCACAGTGCAGCGCCTTACCCATTTGCGGCGAGTACTGCGCGCTTTCGCCCGTAACCGACACCAATTGTATGGAATCCTTCTGCGGCGCCCAGATTGCCCTGCGCAACCTGATGGACAGCAACCGCGAAATTACGGAGCTAATCGCCAAAAGGTACATCGAGCACAATCATGCACACCCTCAGGATGTCCCGAGAACCTGCGGTGGGCTGACGAAAAAAAGCGATCAATAGACCGTTCCCGGCAGCCACTCCACCGGATGGTGTCCATTCATGGCATCCAAGAAGACGAGCATGCCCGCCGATAGATTGTTCAACCGGAATTTCACCCTGATCATCGTCGGACAATCCCTGCCGGCTCTTGCCGATGCACTTTACTCCGTCGTCCTGACGCTGTACCTGAAACGGGTGACCGACTCGGCCTCGGTCCTCGGTATCATGGAGATGCTGTCGTTCCTGCCGCCGGTCCTGCTGGGGCCGCTCACGGGCGCGCTCGTCGATCGCATAAGCAGGAAGACGGTGATAGTGTGGAGCGATATTCTACGGGGACTTCTCCTGATACTGCTATGCGTTTTCAGCCTCGACTGGTTTTTCAACTTTAAGGTGCTCAATATCGGGATAATGGAGATTCACCTTTCGTTTCCATTTTCCGTCTACGCCCTGCTCACTGCGACAGTCTTACTGGCCGCCATCGATTCCGCCTTCAGTTCCGCTTTGAACGTGATCACCCCGGAGATATTGTCAAAACGTGAAATCCAGAGGGGTAATTCACTGCTCCAGGGGGTCAGCGGCACCCTCGGAATGCTGGGCAACGGTCTCGGGGGGATTCTTTTCGCCATGTTCGGGGCGCCTTTGGTGTTTCTCATCAGGGGAATCTCGCACCTGTTCGCCGCCACCGCCGGTCTGTTTTTGTCCGTCCCCGATAAGTCCTCCGCACTCAAGCCTTCGTTTTCATACAGAACCCTGATCGCGGAAGTGAAGGAAGGCTTTCTGTTCATCTGGGCAAACAAGGGCCTGAGGAACTTGATGGTGGTCTATATGCTGTCCAATCTCCTCTTCCCGATGGTGATGCTGGGAGCGCCCTTCCTGATCACGGACGTCATGAAGCTCAGTGAAGCGTTTTACGGGTATCTGATGAGCGTGATAACGTTGAGTTCCATTGTCGGATATCTTATTTTCGGTTCCCTGAGGCTAACGGAAAAACAGAATTACATGGTGATATGCTGGACGTTCTTTGTCGAAGCGATGGTGTTTTTGGCTCTTTCCTTTACAGTCAATACATATCTCGTGTTTCTCCTGTTTGCAGTCCTTTCTTCATGCATGGCTGTATCACGATTGATAAATACGTCTCTAAAGCAAATCGTTATCCCTGAAGAAATCAGGGGAAGGGTCTTCGGTACCGAGAGTTCCATCAACGGTATCCTCGTTCCGGTATCCTTTGCGATTGGCGGTTTTATCATAGACCTGCTGAAAAAAAATATCGGGCTTCTTTTCTCCATCATTTTCGTTCTCTATACGCTTTTGGCCATCGCTTTTGTCTTGAGCACGGCCATCAGGCAATTCTACCTGACATCGACGCCGGGCACAGGGCGGCCGCAGGTGCGGTCCACATCGATGACGGAGACAATCGAACCGTAGTTGTCGTTAAAATAAACCAGGTGCATTTCCCTGAGAAGGCCCAGTGCGGCACAAACCGATCTCTCGTCTATTTCCGCGTCATATTTCCTGAGCACCTCCAGAAGACCGCGAAGGTCCATGATGCTCGAATTCGTCTCGTAGAGGATACGGCAGGCCAGGTCTTTTATCTCAAGATCGACCACGAGTTCGCCGTCGAAGAACTCGCGGTAGAAAATCATATCGTCCTCCCGGACAACACTGTAACTGTAGGTATGATCATAGTAAAAGTCGTTTACCTTTGAGAAAAGGTCCCAGAGAAAATTCTGCGGCGCGGAAAAGTCGAACAGAGAAAAACGGTCAATTCCCTCCACCATCTTTGTGGGCAATAAATGGAAGATCGTATTCTCTCCCCACTTGATTAGATCACCCTTTGCGGTCATATCGTAGAAGCCCGAATGCTTGGCGAGCCGGAGTGGAATCAGGTTGTGACAAAAGAGGGCCTTGTCGAAATAAAATCTCAGGAAATGCAGGTTGTCGATGCTTTCCAGAATATCGTAGTCCGTTTCCCCCGTTACCCCGCATATGATGTTTGCCGAAGGGAGCATGATTCCGTATTTGTGCGCAAATTTGACGAGAAATATGTTGTCAGAAAAATTGGTTCGCTTTCTCATCTTCGCCAGCAGACGGTCCGATAGGGCTTCGTATCCACAATGGATCCTGCCCAGCCCGGCGCGGGGGAACTTCTCCAGAAGGCTTGTCGTGAGTTTTTTATGGACAACCTCGGCAATCACTTCAATGTTGTTGTCCCGTCTCATGGCGATGAGGTCGTCGAGGATGCTTTCGAGCCTTGTCGGGTCGTTGGCGACTATGTCGTTATCCATGAAGGCGAAGTAGCGTGCGTGGTATCGATCCAGGAGGTGATTGATTTCCGATTTCAAGACTGCGGGCTCTTTTTTCCTGTTCTCATACCCCTCTCCGTACACGCAGAACCGGCAAGCGTTCCACATGCACCCCCGGCTCGATTCCAGGGGAAAGATCACGGGAGAGTCCTTCCGGTTCGACGCCGCGAGGTAGTCGAAGTAGTCATCATAATCGGGAAATATCCCGCTGTTCATATCGAAAAACCTGCCGGTCTCCGTATCGGACGGCAGCAGCGAGCCGTCTTTGCGAAAAACGAGCCGGGGAACGGATGCGAAGTCATCCATGTGGCCGTCGATACACCGGCATAACTCCAGCAACGGATATTCGCCCTCTCCCCAGATCGCGAAATCAAACAGGTCGCATGCGCTCAGGATGGATTCGGCCTTCTCTCGATTGCGCAGGCCGCCGATAAGGATTTTTGCTCCGGGAAAATACTCTTTCATGTATTTGGCGAGAACGATGCCCGGGATCCACTGTTCATATTTGCAGGGAATTCCAAAAAGCAGCGGACCGTTGCGCGAATGCTTCGAGAACTCCTTCGAGACGAGGGTATCCATGGTGTCTCTGGTTTTTGCCAGATAGTCGCTATTGTCGTTCAGGATGTCCCGGATGGGCCTCTGTGCCTTGAGCACGGCGTTGGCCTTGCTTTTGGCGATATCGTCGTGGTACTCCCCGGCGATCAGGTAGAGGTAGGGCAGCAGGTCGAAATGGATCGCATCGGTAGTTTTCCCGGATATGGGCAGCAGCTTATCGAGGAGCATGTTCCAGTATATTACCGTTGTTTGAATATTGTGGTGCAGGAGGAAGCCCTTGAGGGTGGAAAGCGCGGCGGAGGGCGTATCGATCCGCGCGGGGGGCAGAGCATTGAGTATCACTTCGATCACAGGAATACCTCATTTCCTTTTCCATTCACGACGATTCTTCCCTTCGGTCCCCTGGGAGAAAGCCAATATCCATGGTCTTTGATTTTATCGCACACAAATCCCTTATGTTCAAAAAATCCCGTTTCGATTGGACATTGCAGGGAAGCCATGGTATTGCCGGCAGCGGGCTAACAGGGCTGGACGGTGCCATTGAATCCGTTTACGGATCGGAAAAATACTCCGCAAAATCCCGGTGTACCGGATGAGAGCGCAGCCGGCGGTACCGTAAAAACCCCTGGATAGGTATTACCGGTGCAGCCTTTTCGCTTCGAGGGCACAATGAAATGAACAGCAAAGCTTCCGTGAGACCGTCAAAAGCATCCGCCATTGTTCTTCTCGTCATGGCGCCCCTCTTTCTCGTTTTCGGTGTTGTTTTGTGCGGGGCAGCCGAAGGAGAGGCACGGCCGTACGTCATGATGTTCCTTGTAATCTGGGTTGCGGCATGCGGTTCCATGATCGTCTACGCCTTGTGGATCCTGCTCTCCAAGCGTCCTCCCGCCGTAACGGAAATAGACATCGAGGGCACGGAAAGCGACGGCCCCGCCGGTTCCGGGATCGATTTCGATTCGAAATTGAGAAAGCTCGCATCATTGCGCAGGGACGGGCTTATCAGCGATGAGGAATACAGGGCGAAGCGCTCGGAGATCATGCAGGAAAAATGGTAGCCCGCGCGCAGAAAACCGGATAAGGCCGCGACCGATTTTTACGGGACGGCGTATCGGCCCCCCGTGTCCCCTGCCGGCTCCCACGAACTCCATACACCGCCTCCGCGCCTCCTGCGGCAGTTCTGTCCGTCTCATCGGCCCCTTCCTTCAGGCGCCCATCAAAACCGGACATTTCATGCGCTGCAAGTGCGGACATTTTATTTGCTCCCAACAACATTGCAAATTGCAGTGGCGGATCCGGACCGGATGCTGTATTATCAAACTCCGCGCTTTCTTCCACTTTATTAAAGTTGTATCGGCCTCGTATCCTGTTCTGTGTTATCGTTGCGCCCTCCCAAAACCGGAGTGGGAGGTATGCGCAAGCGCGATTCCGGTTCAGCGATATCGGCCTTTGAATGGCTCTTTTTTTGCACGCTCTGTTCTTTGTATCCTGTAGCTGTTATGCTTGTAAGAGAATAGATCCAGGAAGGATTTGAACGCAAAATGGGGTCTGTACGGGAAAGCCGCGAAACTGACAGTCCACCGAAGAAAATCAAAAACCACGTATTTCTCAAATTCGCGTTTGTAGTCCTCGTAGTCGCCATTCTGACGATTATCGCCTACGAAACGGGTTTGGTGCGCTTTTTCATGAGCAAAAAGCACCTCGTGAGTTTCCTGGAATCGCTCGGCCCGTGGTCATTTGCCGGGTTCATCTTCCTCCAGGCGTTCCAGGTGGTTGCCGCACCCGTTCCGGGGGACTTGACGGGGCTGTTGGGAGGATATCTCTACGGCCCGTGGATGGGGGTCCTCTACTCGACCGTCGGGCTTACCCTCGGCTCTTATATCGCGTTCGCTCTCGGCAGATCTTTCGGAAAGCCCCTGGTGAGAAAATTCGTGCCCCAGCAAACGCTCAGCAGGTTCAATTTCCTGCTGCATCACAAGGGCGCTTTTATAGTGTTTCTCCTGTTCCTGATACCCGGGTTCCCCAAGGACTACCTTTGTTTCATCCTGGGGCTGGGAGAGCTGTCGGGGCTGGAGTTCGTGGCCATAGGCGGGGGCGGCAGGCTTTTCGGAACGATCATGCTCACCATGGGCGGAAATTATATCAGGCTCCACCAGTACTGGCACCTGTGTATTCTTTGCGGAGTCGGACTGACTCTGCTTTTTTTCGGCATGGCCTACAGGGACCAGGTGGAACGGGCCTTCCGGCTCATCCACGAAAAGAGCAGGAAAAAACAAACCCGGCCCGCCCCCAAAATGAACTGAACCGCCAAAATTCCGTCACTCCGGCCCCCGCCGGCCTCTTCTGAGCCCTTCGCAGAAAAACGGCGCGTGGTTGGACGTAAAGTGCGGCGGGTCCTTGGCCACGATGGGGGCGATGGCGGGATGCCGCTTGAACTCCCTGTCCAAAAAATGCCTCACCCGTGAACGGTCCCAACCCTTCGGATGTGAAAAATCGGTATAGAGCGAAAGATCCCCGGCGTAGTGGGGAGAGGTCCCGAACCTTGCCGCGTCCGGGCTGTTTACCGGCATGTTGAAGACGGCGAGGTTCAGAAAATCGATCATCGAGCTGTGTCGGACGGTATACTCCAGGGTGTGCCGGGCCTCATCGGCCGACTCCGAAGGGGTCCCGAAAAGCAGGTAGACGTAAGTGCCGATTCCGGCCCTTTTGAGAGCGGCGAGCGCTTTTGAGGCAATCTCCAGGTCGATGCCCTTCCCTTCCGAATCGATCACCCCCTGGTCCCCCGATTCCAGCCCGAGTTTCAGCATGACGCAGCCCGATTTCCGGAGCGCGCGGCAAAAATCCTCGTCGGCAAGGCTTCGCGTTATCCGCACGAACCCGTACCAGGGGGCGCCCGGAGGGTCTTTGGCAATCCGGCGAAGCAGGGCCGGGCTGACGGCGCTGTCCAGAAAATGGAGAAGCGCCGGGCGGAAGCGCCCCGCCAGTTTTCCGGCATCGCCGCGCGCCGCCGCCGGGTGGGCGGGTTCGTACCGGGTGCCCTCGGCCGCTTCCGGGCAGAAGGCGCACCGGTTCCAGTAGCACCCGGAAGAGGAGCTGTAGGGGACGATCCGGCCGGGAGCCAGGTAATCGTCCAGGGAAAAGAGCGAGTAGTCGGGACAGGGCACCGGGCGCCCTTCCGGTTGTTTCCCGGCAATCTCCACCAGTGCCCGCTCGCCGGGGCCGTCGATCAGGTGATCGACAAGGCCCGCAAAGGGATTTTTCCACCGCGGGTTTCGGACCCAGGAGGTGACGAGGCCGCCGCCGAGCGCGATCCTGACCGCCGGGAAGTGGGCTTTCGCCCACCCGATCATGGCAAAGACGCTGAGTGCCTGGCTCAAGAAATTAAGTGAAAAACCTACGACTTCCGGGCTGTCGCGCTCCATCGCCTCCGCCAGCCGCTTCGAGAAATAGCCGTGGAAGGGATTTTTCGCATACTCTTCGGCCGAGCGCAGAAGGTCCCGGCTCCTGACCGGCGAAAGTTCCGAATGCAAGTAATTGGAAAGGCTGAGGCGCACGGGGCCGTTTCCGGCGGTTTTTTCCAGCAGCCGGTTGAGGTCGGAAACGGTTCGTTTGTAGCGCTGGAGTTCCGCATAGCCGCCCGGGCTGCGGATGGAGGCCAGGTTTTTTTCGCGCCCGCGCACCGCCCGGAGGGTCCACCGGTCGGAGCCGTCCACGGGTTGATCGAGCAGGTACAGAACGGCCTCGATATTGGCGTCGATGACCGAGCACTTCACACCGGCCGCCGTCAGCGCCCCGTAGAGCCTGGCGATGCCGGGCGGCGGTTCGGAGGGTTTTACCAGAGGGGGATTGATTAGAAGGATCATTAAACGGAACGTCTAAACTACCGCTAACATACTTCATCCAAAATGCGGCTTATTTCGGCCGAAGACAGTTTAACCTCCTTCACCGATTTAGCATCCCTGAGGCGTCTTACGGCGTCGAGGATTCTTTCGGCGGCATCCTTTTGAAGGCGGCACCCTGCAACTTTCGTGGTTCCCCTTCCTGCCGGCATTGCGGGCTGCCCGCTGGCCGCATCCCCTAAAACCTTTCGGCCGGGGCTATTCTTGCCCACTGTTTTTCTCACAGCGGTCTTACTTTTCGGAGCCATTTTCTTTCTCCTCCGAAGCCAATTTATTCACCAATTTTTCAAAATTGCTGCTTAACTCTAATATCTTATTTTGGCTGAAGTCAAGCTGCATCCGTTGTAAGATATTTGAGATAATGCTTGTTCCACCGATACCGGCGAGCAGGCACAAGGCCATCTGCTTTATTCCCTGGATTTCATTAACCCCAAATGCCCATGTCAAAAGACTCGCCACCGCACCTATCAGGACATTGCGCAGAAAACCGGTGTTCAGCACGTGTCCGCCGGTTTCATCCCTGAAGTAGCGCGGGAGCGCAAGATCCTTTTCCAGCCATAAGGCATTTACCAGCCCGCCAATAGCTCCAAGCCCCAGCACTAGAACGATTTCCAGCCAATTGGCTCGAATTGTCTCCAATATCATCTGGATTAGCTCCGTCTGAGAGCAGCTTAGCCGATTTCACCGGAAAAATCCGAGAAAATATGGAACTCCGGTATCCGTATCGCAGACTATCTGATGGTAATGGATCGAGTGAGCTTCCTGGTACCTTCGGAATACCAGATGTCGATGAATTCTTTGAGCGAGGCCTGTTCGCGGGCCTCGATCTGGAGGACGGCCTGCTTTCGCAGGAGGCCCTTGAGGCTCCTGAACGCGGCGGGTTCCTTGGCCGCGTATTCCCGGGCTCTTTCGGCGACGGCCGTCCCGAACCGTTCCTCCGGGACCACCTCGTCCACGAACCCGATCCGCAGCGCCTCTTCGGGCGAGTACATCTTCCCGGAATACAGGATGTCCTGGGCGTTTTTCGAACCGACCAGGAAGGTCAGCATGGCCACGTTCCCCGCGAAAACCGTGGCTCCGAAGGTGATCTCGTTGAGCGATATTCTGGAACGGCCCGCCGCCATGATGCGATGGTCGCAGCAGATGGCCAGCATGCCGCCGCCGGCGATGGTGTGGCCGTTGAGGGCGGCGATCACCGGCTTGGGGAACTGAAAAAGGTACAGGCAAAACTGCTCGAATTTATCCACGAAGGCCAGGAAATCGTCCGGGGAGTAATCGTAGAACTCCGGAGCATCGAACCCGAAGGAGAAAAACTTCCCTTTTCCGGTAAGGACCACGGCCCGGACGCCGTCATCCGTTTCCAGGGCGCGGAAGCTTTCGTGCAACCGCTCCACCAGCGCACCGTTCAAGGCGTTTACCTTGCCTCGTTCCAGACATACCGTCGCAGTTTCTCCATCCTTGGACACAGTGACGCCGCTCATAAACGCTCCTTCGGCTAACGGGGTTCGAAATTGCCGGACGGGTACGTCCCGGGGGATTCGCACCGGATTTCAAATGGAAAACCGCACCGAATACCGGGGGAAAGACGCCAAAAGCCCTGTTCGGCCGGAGGGGGGAAGCCGAACAGGGCTTGAGGGGTTAGGAGAAGGCGACATATTGTCAACCTTACTAAAAACAGTAAGCACCCGGTCTGAAAAATCAACGGCCCATCGAGGGGCCGCCCCGCCCGGAACCGTCGGCGACGACCGGCCCCGGCGGTTGGTCTTTGGACCTCGAAGGCCGGGAGTCCCCTTCCTGCGGTCAAACTAAACGTTTAGCTTCTTAATCCAGCCGAAAACGTCTTCTTTCTCACCGTACTGTATGCCGAGAATTTCATCGTAGAGCTTGCGCGCCCATTCGCCCACGCTGCCGTCCTGCACGGTGAATATTTCGTCCTTGAAAGAAATTTCCCCGACGGGCGAGATCACGGCCGCCGTCCCGGTGGCGAAAATTTCCTTCATCTGGCCCGACTTCACCGTGTCGATCACCTCGTCGATGCTGATGGCGCGTTCGGTGCATTTAATGCCCCAGTGGCGGGCGAGCTGAAGTACCGAGTCGCGGGTGACGCCCGGCAGAATGGAGCCCGAAAGAGCGGGCGTGACCAGCTCATCGTCCAGCCTGAAGCAAATGTTGCTGGTACCCACTTCTTCCACGTACCGCCGCTCGACGGCATCCAGCCACAGCACCTGGGTAAAGCCCTTCTTCTTGGCCACTTCGGCCGCGTAGAGGCTGTACGCGTAATTGGCCATCGTCTTGGCTTCGCCCAGCCCGCCGCGAACCGCGCGCACGTATTCGTCGCTCACGTAGATCTTCGTGGGGTTGAACCCTTCGGCGTAGTAGGCGGCCACCGGCCCCGTGATGATGAAGAAAATGTAGTTGTCCGCCGGGCGCACCCCCAGGTGGGGTTCCGAGGCAATCATCGTGGGGCGGATATAGAGAGAGGAACCTACGCTTTTGGGAATCCAATCCTTGTCCAGCCGGATCAATTCTTCCAGGGCCTGCGCAATGTCCGCCGGGTCGATTTCCGGCATGCACATCCGCCGCGCCGAACCGTTCCAGCGAGCCCAATTCTTGTCCGAACGAAACAGCGCGATGCTGTCGTCGGCCCACCGGTAACCCTTGAGGCCCTCGAAAATCCCCTGGCCGTAATGGAGCACCATCGCCGCCGGGTCCAGCTCCAGGTTGTGATAGGGAACGACCCGGGCATCGTGCCAGCCCTTCGAAGTTTCGAAATCCATGATGAACATGTGGTCGCTGAAAACCCGGCCGAAAACCAGGTTTTTGTCGTCTTTTGGCCTGGGGCGCCTCAGCGCCGGCTCCACAGGATGAACCGCTATCTGCATCGAAAAGCCTCCGAAAAATAAGATTAAAATATCAGATGTCGGCTATCAGCCACTGCCAGACAGAACCCTGAATTCTGACACCTGATACCCGACATCTGATTCATTGAAGTGCAAAATTTAAATAGCAGCACTGCCGGCCGTCAGCCGCCCTCTCGACATCCGATACCCGATATCCGGCATCCGATACCCGTCATCCGCCCGCTCATTGAAGCGCAAAATGGGGCGACCGGAGAAACCGGCCGATCTGCCTGCTGTAAAACTGCATCTGGGCCCGGCCCTCCGTTCCCGAACACAGCACGTCTTCTTTTCCCCTGTCTCCGTTTACCTGCTTGAGGACCACGCCCTTTTCAATATAAAGCTTGAGTGCATTGTCGAAAATGATCTTGGATATGCACTCCGGTCTTTCCACCAGTTCGAGCTTCAGGGCCTTCTGGCCCACGCTCAGGATTTTTTTCGTAAAATCCTTTTCCGTGTAGCAGCTCTTGCTCAGGTAGCGCAAGCCGCGCAGCACCAGCCAGTAGCCTTCGAAATAATTGCGAAGCAGCGCATGGAACGCATGCGCTC
>LUZZ01000324.1 GCA_001603845.1 Syntrophobacterales bacterium Delta_01
CCCCCCCCCCCGCGGTCTTGGCGCGAAAAATACTTGACATGATCAATGACATATACAATCATATAGTGCGCGGAGGATAAACCAATGGCGGACAAGGCTTTCGAATTGCATCACAAGGGGGACGAACCGCATCTGCTTCGTGAGATTATGCGGACACACCAAGCGGTGCTGGGCGTGTTCAGCCGCGAGGTCGGAATGCCGGCAGCACGTCTGGTGCTGACGCGGCTTCTTGCGATTTGCCACCCGGAGGCCGTCGGGATCATGTGGATCGCTCGACAACTGGACATCAACGCGGCAGCGGTCACCCGCCAGGTGAAAGCCATGGAAAATGAACGATTGGTCGAGCGTTGTGCAGACGCCAGGGACGGTCGCCGCAGTCGCGTCAAATTGACGGCGGACGGACTAAAGGTTTTCCAACAGGTGCACGAGCGCGCCCACGATTTCGAACGGACACTCAGTACCGCCGTCAGCGCTGAAGACCTGGCCGCCGCGGTACGTGTCCTGACTCACGTGCGCACCGCCATCGAAACGTTACCCTGAAAAGAATTCTACGACGCAGCCGCGCCGAAGGTGATCCCGCGGATATGAGGAGGTTTCATGCGGATCAACAACGAGATTTACCAGGCATACGGCCACGGCTGGTGGTCCGAGGATGCCCCATTTGAGGTTACCAGCCTTAGATATTGCATGAACCCGGTGAGATACGGGTATTTCAAGCGTAAGCTTGAGCAACTGCCCCTGCCGGACAAGACCGTGCTGGACGTCGGCTGTGGAGGCGGTTTTCTGGCGGAGAAATTTGCAGAGGACGGGTATGCCGTAACCGGCATCGATCCGGCGACTCGTTCCATCGAAGCGGCGCGGAAGCATGCGGCCGACAACAACCTGGAGATCGACTATCGCGTGGGAAAGGGAGAAGCCTTACCGTTTCCCGACGGTTCCTTCGACATCGTTGCCTGTTGCGATGTGCTCGAACACGTGGACGACCTCGGCAGGGTGATCAACGAGGCCGCGCGCACGCTGAAAGCCGGGGGAGTATTCTGCTACGATACGGTCAACCGGACTTGGTGGAGCAAAATAGCCTTGATCAAGGTCAGCCAGGAGTGGGCGTTCACCCGATGGGCTCAACCCGATACCCATGTTTGGGAGAAATTCATCAAACCGGCCGAACTCATTGCCGTCATGAACCGTTTCGGACTCGCGAACCGGGAACTGACAGGCATTGCTTCAGGAAAGAACCCTCTGGCAATCCTTGCAAGCCTGCGAATCTTACGGAAGAAAAGGCTGAGCGACCGGGAAACAGCCGCCACCCTTGCATTGTGCGAATCCAAGGATCTAAGAATATCCTACATGGGCTATGCGATCAAAAATTCTACCGTTTGACTTGAATTACCATTGCTCCAACCCATGGCCCGAGTGGCAATATCGCCTATGAACGATTTTGATTTGGTTGATCTCAGAGCTTAAGCGGCATTTCGGAGGCATGGGAGCTGCGCCTCTACTCCACGCCGCTTCGCGGCTCAATTTGGCGTTGCGACGCCTCCGAGCGCTCGGCACGCATGTGCTTCCGCGTGCAGCCGAATCCCGGAGGGGGTGCGGCAATGCTGTTGACTTTAGGGGCGCCGCTCCATGAACTCCCCTCCCTTGGCGGGAGGGGCCGGGGGAGGGGGTTGATATCGCTAAGTTTTTCACCCCCACCCTGCCTCCCCCATCAAAGGGGGAGGAGCTTAAAGTCAACAACATTGAGGGGGTGCGGGGGGGAAACGTTTCCCCCGCTCTTTTTCATTGGTCCAATCTCCGGAGAAACCCGCCCATAACCTCGCCGTCCCCGGACAGGGTTATTCGATTCCCTTGCAATCCGGAAGCAATTGCCGTTAAATCCAAACCTGTCGTATCTTATTCAAAAAAGCCCTCCATTGGGTTGCACAAGGAAATTTCCAGAAAGGCGAGATGGGGGCGAGTCCCGTACCCGTCCCACTATGGAGGCCCGTCATGACCGCACGCATTCCGACCAGAGACGAAGCCTGGGCGCTTCTAAACGAGTTCAACCGGAACGAATCCCTAATCAAGCATGCGCTGGCCGTTGAGGGGGTCATGCGCCACATGGCCGAAAAAGCCGGTGCGAACCCGGATGAGTGGGGACTCATCGGGCTGGTTCACGATCTCGACTACGAGCAGTTTCCGGAGCAGCACTGCCAGAAGACGCGCGCACTGCTCGACGAACGCGGCTGGCCGCCGGAATACGTTCGAGCGATCATGTCGCACGGCTGGGGTCTGTGCACGGACGTCGAACCGAAAACGCCCCTGGAAAAAACTCTCTATGCGGTCGATGAACTGGTCGGTTTCGTAACCGCCTGTGCCCTGGTTCGGCCTTCCAAAAGCGTAATGGACATGGACGCCAAATCGGTGCAAAAAAAATGGAAGCAAAAAAGCTTTGCGGCGGGGGTCAACCGGGAAGTGATCGAGAAAGGGGCCGCCTTGATGGGGGTTGAACTAAAGGTGCTCATCGAGGAAGTGATTGCAGGAATGCGGAAAATCGCCCCCATGATCGGGATGTGAGCGAAGCTCCGTTATTGTCTCTTGCCCGTTCCCGGCATTTCTTGAGAGTTTTTCATCAAGGCAACCTTACCATTGCCTTCCACGCATCACCGGACAGGAATTCAGGGCCGCTTCGCGGCTTAATTTTGTGAGGACGCGAGGGAAAGCATTTTCCCCCGCGCCCCCAGGATTCACCATGCCGGTACTACTCCACGCCTAAGTCTTCGAGAACCCTGAAAACGAACCGGGCGGGCCACTGCACCGTTCCGCCTCCCAGGGCCAGGGCCACGGCGGTGGTTTCGATGACCTCATCGCGGGTGGCGCCGAATTCGACGGCCTTGGTGACGTGGTATTCAATACACCCGTAGCACGACTGCCCGATGCTCATGCCCAGCGCGATCAGTTCCTTGTACTTCCGGTCGAGCCGCCCGGACTGGAGCGCATTCTCCTCCAGCCGGTCCAGCTCCCGGAACGCGTTCACACCGCTCTCGGACATTATCCGGTCATATTTTTGCCTGACACTTCTGATTTCTTCGATTGTTTTTTCCGCCAGGAACATGGCACACCCTCCGGATTTTTCCTGCTGGCAAATGATTTTCCGGTGCAAAGCGCTGCCTCGGCCTGCGGGCGAAAGACTCACCCGCGGCTTTCATCCCCTGGAAATTTCCGGGCCGTACTTTATTTTATAGCCTCGTAGGTTCGGAGCGGGGGGATGTTGGCCAGTTCATACTTGGAATTTACCTGTGGGAAGTACTTCTTGAGATGGACTTTCAGGTGGTTGTTGGTCTGAAAACAGGTTTGGTACACCAGGAATTTGCCCCCCTTCTTGAGCGCCCGGTGCGTGTTGTAGAGTATCCTGTGCTTCAGGTCGTGGTCCAGGAAGGAGAAGGGAATCCCGGAAATGATGTAGTCGGCTTCGGATTCCTTGCACGCCCTCAGCGTTTCCAGGACGTTTTCCGCACTGTCGTGCACGATGATCACCCGGGGATCATCGAGCTTTTTTGTCAGGATGCTTTTGAAGTTCCTGTTGCGCTCTATCAGGATCAGGCGCGAGTCCTGCCCCATTCTATCCAGTAGATATTTCGAAAAAACGCCGGTCCCCGGCCCGTATTCGACGATAAGGTTTTCGTGCTGGAAGTCGATCTTGCTGCACACCCTCCTTACGCCAACAGAAGATGTCGGAGTAATCGACGCCACGTTTTTGTCTTTGAGGAAGTTCAGCATATATACCAAAGTGTCCATCCCACAGCTCCCGATTTGCCGTCAAAGACCTCTATCCGGCTAATCTGATTCAGGCATTGCAATAACAAGCCGCGGCAAAAGCCGAAAAGCGCTGCATAACAGCGCGGATTTTTCGGCTCTTTTTGAACTCGAACACACTATGTGATTCCGCGGCACCGTTTGTGTGAACTCGATCGATATATGCTCCCGGATTTACGGGAGTTTTTTGCCATATCGGGCCATGTTCGGACGGATTTCGCCCATTATACCGGAAGATATGCGAATTCCCTCCTCCCACGGTGTGCATCGTGGCGGCACTTATACCAGATAATCCCGATAAATTAAATTCAATATGCGGCGAAGCCGGTTTATTTTTCCATGCTTAGGCGGTGATCTCTCGACCGCCGCCGGTAATTGGTGATATAAACCGCCGTGTGAACCCGGCTGACGGGATTCGGTCCGATCCCGGTACCGCGCCGGTTTTTTTGAACCCCCGAAAACTCTAAGGCAAAGTATGGGACGAAACTGCCTGGTCAATACCCACTGGAAAATTTTATCCGCCAAGACCCCCCGGTGTGTCAACGATGTTTTCGATACCCTGCTTGAAATCAGGCACCTCGACCAGAGCGCCATCTCGGGCGAACTCAAAGACCTGGAGCCGCACCTCGCGTCCATGCGCGGCATGGAGGAAGGGGCGCGCCTGATGGCGGATCACATGGCCGCCGGGCACAAGATCGTGCTGGTCGGCGACTACGACTGCGACGGGATTACTTCGATTGCGCAAATGGCGCTGTTTTTGAACGATATCGGCTACCGCAACTACGCGGTGGTGATCCCCCTGCGGGAAGAAGGGTACGGGATCCCCGAACGGGCGATCCGCGAAAACGCCGACGCCGGGCTCCTGGTGGCCATGGACTGCGGCACGCTCGATTTCAAGCCGGTCGAACTGGCCCGCTCCCGGGGGGCCGACTGCATCGTGATAGACCATCACCAGGTGCCGGCGGGAAAGCTCGCCCCGGCGACCGTTTTGATAAACCCCAAGCACCCCGAATGCCGCTCGCCTTTCAAGGAGTTCTGCTCATCCGGGCTCACCCTGCTCTTCCTGGCCGCACTGAGGCGGGCGCTTCGCGACTCCTTTCCCTCCCCTTCGCTGGGGGGCAAATACATGGCGCTGGCCGCCATCGGCACCGTCGCGGACCTCGTGCCCCTGGTGTCGGCCAACCGCATCCTCGCCAGAAGCGGGCTCAACAGCCTGAACGGGTCCTGCTGGCCCCCTGTTTCCCTCCTGGCGGACTGCGCCGGGCTATCCCGCAAATCCATCACCGCCGGTCACATCAGCTATTATATCGGACCGAGGATCAACGCCGCCGGCAGGGTTTCCGACGGCCGCATCGCCTACGACCTGCTGACGGGCAGCCGACCGGAAGAGCTTTCCAGGCTGGCCGGGGAACTCAACCGCCTCAATGCCGAGCGGCAGGCCCAGGAAGACCGGATCCTCAAAAGCATCCGGAGCGAAATGGCCGAAAAACCCGTCTGCACGCGCACGTTCGTGTCGGCCAACAGCAAGTGGCCGGCCGGGGTGGTGGGCATCGCCGCCTCCCGCGTCCAGCAGGAGATCCACTATGGGCCGGTGATCATACTCTCGGTGGATGAAAACAGCCTGACCGCCAGAGGTTCGGGAAGGAGCGTGCCCGGCTTCGACATCCACCAGGCGCTGGAACGCTGCTCCGACCTCCTGCTCAAGTGGGGTGGGCACAAGATGGCGGCGGGGCTGACGATCCGCACGGACCTGATCCCGGAATTCGCCGCCCGCTTCGAACAAACGGCCCTGGAATACCCGGCCGAAATCTTCGAACCCTGCGGCCGGGTGGACATGGAACTGCCTCTCGGGCTGGTGGGAAGCGAACTCATGGACGCCCTGCGCAGCCTGGAACCTCACGGCATGGGAAACCCCGCCCCGGTTTTCGCGTTTCACAACGCGCGGTTTACCGTCAAAAAGGCGTTCGGCAAAGAACGCAACCACTTCAGGCTGGGCTTTGGAAACGGACTGGAAGGCGTTTTTTGGAGAGGAACGCAACGCCGCCCCGACCTGGCAGCCGGCAGTTCGGACTGCACGGACCTCGTTTTCCAGGTCGAATGGGACCACTTCAACGGACGGCCGTCGTTGAACGTCAAAGACATGGGCGACTTTTTCCACGACCGGCGGCCGGCCTGATTTCCCCGCCGGGGGAAGGGATACCTTGCCGGACACGAAAAAAGAGCGATTCCGTGCGCAGGGACACGCGACAGGGAAAATTTACCGCCGGAAGAGCGCAAACGTTCCGGGCGGGACCGCGCTCAGCAACAAAGCCCCCACCAGCAATCCGGGATGCTTTCCGTGCACGTTCCGCCGTACAACGTTTTGAGCTGTGCCTGCCTTTTTTTCATCTTCCGTGAAATTTGCTCCTGGATGCTGACCGCCAGGTCCCCCTGGACCCGCCTCATCATTTGCACGGAGCTGATGATGCTCGCCGGGTCGCCGGTATCGGCCATTTGCCGCGCGACCAGACTGGCATTCTTGAAATCGTCGAGGACTTTGAAATCATCGTAGGGGATGAAGCTTTCAAGCTGGATATAGGCGATCTCCAAGTGGCTCCGCAACTCGGAATCGGGGCTTTCCAACAGCTCTTCAAGAATCGCCAGCCCGATCAGATCCTTTTCATAGGGCAGATCGGATTCAAGGGCCACGGCTGAGCCTACCCGGTCCAGCGTGCCGAGATAGGCTGAGATGATCTCCAGCCTCCTGTCGGAGCTGAGTCCCTTGCACAACATGCGGCTATACCGTTCGATAAGGTTTTCGTCGGGGTTCGTCAGCGGGGGGGAGGGATTTCCCGCCGATCCCTGTTCGGACGCACTTCCAATAGAGCGCTCATCCAGGCCAATCATCTCAGCCTCCTGAAGCCACTGAGCTCGGCTCGTCCGGTCCAGTGCATTCCTGATGTTCACAGAATGTCCGATTCTATTCAAGACTGTTGCATCATGTAATCCGTTGAACACCCCATTTCAATGGTAGGGAGACAGTATTTTTGGCCCCCCCGGACTACCCGGCCGGTATGGACCTCAGAGGGAGGAAGGTGTATGGCGGATTGCGAAAAAACAGAGGGGATATTTGGGAATTTTGCTCCGGTATGGACGTTTGCTGAAAGGCCCTGGCAAGGGGCCTCGCCGGGACGGCTTGCGGGAAAAAAAGGGAAGGAGAGCCAGGATAGGAGGAGGAGGACCTGACTCTCCCCAGGAGGAAAGAACGTGTTCTTCCCAGAGATAATCATAACCGATTAGTCAAGATGACCCGCGAGCCGGAAAAACCGCATGACCGTTCGAAAACCCGTCATTTGGCCTTATTCCGGGTTTTTTTATCTTACCCCACCGTTTCTTTTTCCTTTACCGCTTCCTCCAGCCAGTAGGGATGCATGAGGTCTTCAAAAACCGAAAGCGCCGCTTCGGTCCCCTGCCCCATGGCGGTCACGATCTGCTTGAAGCCGCCTTCCACGTCGCCCGCCGAATAAATGCCCGGCATATTGGTGCGGTGGTGGGAATCATGTTTGATGAAGTCATCCTCGGTCAGTTCCAGCCCCAGCGATTTGGCCAGGTCCACGGACGGTTCGTAGCCGATTGCGATGAACACTCCATCCACCGGCATCGAAGAGATCAACCCCGTTTTGTTGTTGCGGAGCACGACTTCGTTCACCTTCTCCTTTCCCCTGATCTCCACCACTTCGGTGTCCCAGAGCACCGGGATGTCGTTGGAGGAGATGTTCCGGGTCAGGTGTTCCTGGGCTCTGAACGTATCCCTTCGGTGAACGAGCGACACGTCCACTTCGATGTTGTAGAGATAGAGGGCTTCCGTTGCGGCGCTGTTGCCCCCGCCCACCACGATCACCTTCTTGCCCTTGAACAGTGGGCCGTCGCAGGTGGCGCAGTAGCTCACGCCCCGCCCCATGAACCGCGCCTCGCCCGGTGCGTTCAGCCGTTTATAGCTGGCGCCCGTCGCCAGGATCACCGCCCGGGTGAGAAATTTCCTCCTGCTGGTGAGCACTTCGATTTGCGGTCCGGACCGGATGCCCACCACCTCTTCTCCCTGGAAAATCTGGACGTATTCCAGGGCGTGGCTCACCAGGATGTCCACCAGGGTCTTGCCGGGCACCCGTGTAAATCCGGGATAGTTTTCGACGACGGGGGTCGTCGCCACCTGCCCGCCCAGGGCGCCGCGCTCTATGACCGCCGTCCGGAGACCGCTTCGCACCGTGTAGATGCCGGCCGCCAGCCCGGCGGGGCCTCCTCCAACGATCACCACGTCGTTTTCGATGACTTCCGCTTCCGTTTCCGGGATAAAAACGGTTTGCTGTTCGAGCTTTTGCAGCGACAGGGCGAACAGTTCCTCGGACTGCGCCCCGTAGGCGATCAGGACCTCGTTGGCGAAAGTCTGAGGCACGCTGAAAGCGGAGTAGCGGTTGGCCAGGTCGGGATTGGCCTGGATGTCGATCATCTGCACCGAAACCATATCGGGCCGCTCGAC